>JBGCFJ010000170.1:0-11495 GCA_045106885.1 Saprospiraceae bacterium | reverse complement strand
TATCGTTTTACCCAAAATCTAAAGCAGACTGCAAAAAAATCAACATTATAAACTTAGGTATTCTCTTTGTTGTTCTGCTGCATGCCGTTCAACTGGCGTACTTATGCCATCTTTCAGACGGCATAGGTACGCCTGAGTGTTCCAGCCAATTAGAAAAAAGAAAAAACCAAAAAAGAAAGCAAAAGAATTGTAGTCTTCTTAGCCGAAGATTAGAAAACTAAACTTAATCATGAGTAAACTACAAAAAAATATAAAATATCAAGAGCTAATCGAAAGAATTGGTGAAGTATATCAATCCGCAAAAAAGAAGATTGTTACTGCTGTAAACACCGAAATGCTAAATGCTTATTGGGAGATAGGAAAGTATATTGTTGAATTTGAGCAAGGAGGAAAACAAAAAGCAGCATATGGAAAAGCACTTCTGGTTAACTTGTCAAAAGACCTTTCAATTCGACACGGCAGAGGATTTAGTAGAAGCAATTTAAATTATATGCGACTTTTATACGGTAAATATCCAAAATGTGAGATGCTGTCTCACAAATTGGGTTGGTCGCATTATTTTGAATTATTGAAGGTAGATGATGAGCTGGCAAGAGCATTTTATGAACAACAATCAATAACTGAAAACTGGACAGTTAAAGAATTAAAGAGGCAAAAAAAATCTGGATTATTTCATCGACTATCAATAGGAAAAGACAAAGAAGAAATTTTAAGACTATCCAAAGAAGGGCAAATCATAGAATCCGAAGAAGACTTAATAAAGAATCCATACGTATTTGAGTTTCTAAATTTTCCAGAAAACTACCAATACACGGAGAGCGACCTTGAAAAAGCAATCATTGATAATTTGCAGCAATTTCTTTTAGAGATGGGAAAAGGTTTTGCTTTTATGGGACGACAGCAAAGAATAACATTGAACAATAGACATTATTTCGTGGATTTAGTCTTTTACCATGTTAAGTTAAAATGTTATGTTTTGATAGATTTGAAAATTGGTGAGGTAGTTCACGAACATATTGGTCAAATGAAATTGTATCTCGGATATTACACAAAAGAAATAAACGAAGAAACAGACAATGAACCAATCGGACTTATTCTTTCGGAAGAAAAAGATGATATTATGGTAGAATATGCTATGCTGAATGATAGTTCAAAACTAGTCGTATCAAAATATCAATTATACCTACCAAATATAGAGCAACTAAAAAATAAAGTGAAAGAAATAATAGAAAATGATAACTAGGCTGGAACAAAGTGCCAATTTCAATATGCCCTATGCGGGCATACTGAAATCGCATCAACCGTTACCTTTTACCAAGAAAAAAAGAAAAAGAAATTAGCTTCATGAAAATTGATTACTAGCTAAAAAAATGACTCCGATTAACTAGAATTGGTAAATTATGCTCGAAGAAAAAGAACCAATTAGGGTCAAAAAATAACAAAAAGAAAAAAATGTGAAGAGTCATCTTCTATTAATCAAATCAGCTCACAATTAGTCTTTTTTAGTCCAAATTGGTCCAAATAAAGAAGTTTGTATTACCTTTGAGTCATGAAAGAAAAGGTATACAATTTTACTTTACAACTAGATTGGAAGTTATTAAAAACAATTAGTCAAATAGACAGATTCGATGCTTCATGGTCAAGCATAGAAAAAAAAGAAGCCCCAATCCTGAAACATTTGAAATCAATAGCCACTATTCAAAGTGTAGGTTCGTCAACTAGAATTGAAGGTTCAAAGATGAATGATAAAGAAGTAGAGGTATTGCTGAATAATATGGACATTAGTAAGCTTGAAGATAGAGATTCACAAGAAGTAGCAGGATATTCTAACGTTTTAAATTTAATTGCTGAGTCAGCTAATGAAATCGAGATATCAGAGAATAATATCAAGAATTTACATAATCAATTGATGAAATTCAGTAGTAAAGATGAATGGCATCGAGGAGGTTATAAACAACATACAAATGCAGTAGAAGCAAAATTTCCAGATGGTACAAGTCAAATTAAACTCTGATAAAAAGAAGGTAAAAAGGTAACAATGTATATATGCCAGCCACCTGACACATAATACTGACCGTGCCATCAAAAAAAGAAAAAAAACGAGAACTAACCAAAAAGTCAACTCTCGTTTTGAATTTATAAAAATATGATTTTAAGAAAAATCTTCTATATAAGCTTCAGGCAATTCCTTAATAAAATTACCAAATTCAGGCTCAACACTTGAGTGGTCAGTAACAATTTTTCCATTTTTGATAACTAATGAAAATCGAATATGCTTTTCCGTTTCAAAGCCTCTGTTTTTCCATTTTATGGTATATGTCCCAGTATCTACCTTCAAATTATTTACTTTTTGTGTATTTACTTGATAAACCGTAATATGGACATCGTCCTTATCAAAAAAGTCCTTATAGAATTGGCGAATTTGTTGACTTCCTATTTTTAATTTGGTAGAAAAAGAAGGAACAAGGATTGCATCATCAGCATACAATTTCATTAATAAATCTAAATTATGGTTATTGATTGCCAATTGAAATTTATCCAAAATAGGAACGCTTGGTTCTGATACAATATCTTCTTGTTCGATTGCTGAATGTTTTGGTTGTTCTTGGAAAGTAGCTTTGAATTGAGACCAAATTTCTGCGTTACTTTTACCCAAGCGTTTCATGAAAATGAATTGAATAATGGCGTGTGCAACTAATAGAAGAAGTAACCCCTCAAAAATTCCTAATTTCCAAACTAACAACCCACATATGCCCGCCATAATAAGCGCATACCGACCTTCCGCACGGACATGGGCAATGTTGGCAATCATTTTCCAACCTGAATAAACCATGATAATTCCTAAAGCATATTCAGGTAAGTAGCTTAATAGGAATGGAAAAAGAACAAAAATAAGTATTACCAGAGAGGTAAAAAGATTAGATAATTTAGTAACTGCTCCTGCTACTGTATTGGTTGTGCTTTTTGCTAAACCATCTAAGTTTGTCATTCCTCCGAAGAAGGTAGCTCCCATATTCCCAATCCAAATTGCTAACAAAGAATTATTGGAGTTACATTTTCTATCAAGTGGGTCCATTTTCTCAATAGCTACATTACTCATGACTTGCTCAATCACATCAATCACTCCGAGCATTATAGCAAAACCTACCATCTTCAAGAGCAAAAAAGATATTTCACCACCAGACATTTCCCCAAAATGAGGAAGTGGCAAAGCTAGCTGGAAAGGAACATTATCAATAGATATTTTGGGCAACGGGAAGAAGAAACTAATGATAATCGCTGTCGCTGTAATCACAACATAGGGTAAAGCAGGCATATTTTTTTTATATGCTTTGTAAAGCCAAACAAAAGCAATAAAAGAAACCAAACTCAGACCAATAACGATTTCTCTTTCAAAGTTGAGCCAAGTATCTGTTTCATGTTCAATATCATACAGGAACGGGACGAATTTTAAGGCAATTTTTAAACCAACACCTGCTAATAAGCCTTCAACCAAATAATGGGGAACGACCCTAAGAATAAAACGTTCCCATTTGAATTTCCAGACAAGCATTTGAAAAGTAGAAGTCAATAGGATAACAAACGGCATGTTTTCCATACCGAAAGTATGTATTCCCAAAGCCAAAACAGGTGCTAAACCCGCAGCTACTCCTGGCATTCCGGTATAGTTCCCAGGCTTAAATAAATAAGTAATGAAACTGATAACCCCAGCAAAAATAACGGTATATAAGCCCGTCATAATTGGGTATTCGGACATTAAACAAATTCCGACAGTCAACGGAACAGCCATGATTCCAGTTACTACTCCAGCAAGAGCATCTCTTTTTATATGTTTAAATATGGTATTAATAGATTGCATTTTTTTTAAATTAAAGATTTACAAATTCTGCTCTATCCAACTAAGAGCGGTGCAAAGGAATATCATTTTGAAGTGGTAAAAAATGATATAATTTGCTTAAATTTGTGATTTTTGTTACGTTTTAAAGGGTCATAAATCACATAAATATTAATTCGTATTGAAAATCAATCAATTACATTTTGAAAGCGACAAAATACTTTCAGCCTTATCGCCAAAAGACAAGGAGTATTTTCTGAGCTATACCCAAAAACTTACCTTTAAAAAGGGAAAGCTAATTTTTTACGAAGAAGGAATTCCGACAGGAATTTTTTTAGTCAAAAGTGGTAGAGCGAAAATTTATAAGACAGGGATTTACGGGAAAGACCAAATTTTTTACATTTATAAAAGAGGGGATTTATTTGGCTATCATGCTTTACTTGCCAATGAAAAATATGAAGATTCGTGTGAGGCATTAGAGTATTGTGAGATATTATTTATCAGCAGGAAAGATGTTGAGCATTTATTGGAAAAGATTCAAAAATTAAAATTATTATTTATACAAAATATGAGCCATGAGTTTGGTGTACTTGTGAATACAATAACTATTTTAGCTCAAAAACCTTTACGAGAAAGGTTAGCTCTATACCTTTTGATACTACATGAAAGATATTTTGAAGAGGAAAACCAAAAAGCAGAAATTAATTTATCAAGAGAAGATTTAGCAAATATGATAGGCACCGTCAGGGAAAGCCTTGGAAGATTACTGAAAGATTTTAAAGAAGAAAAGCTAATCAATATTAATAAGCGAGCAATCGAAATAACTAACTTTGAAAAAATGAAAAAATTAGCAAAATCATAAAAAGAAGACAGCACACAATAAATAGCGAGTTATACGACAGGGTACTGCGTGCAATTTGAGGTAAAGCGATGGAGGCATAGCAACCATTTTTGAAGCCAGCAATGTAAAAATCCAACGGCATCCAAAAATCAAAGGACTGGCAAATCCCTACGATAAAGCGGAGGAAACCTACTTTGAGCAGCGCAAGGAACAGAATATGCTGAATAAACTAGAGGGTAAGTGAATGTTGCGCTATCTTTACAACAGACAAAAAGGCATTTGCCCAATTTGCCAGTTAAAAATCAATGCGACAACTGGTTGGAATGCACATCATCTTACAGAGTACCTGATAAAATAAGTGGTAGTGGGTCAAATGTAATGCTGCTTCTTATGCAAAAGTCTCAGTAACTCTACTTTGTCACTTTAAAATAATGTTTGGCTTAGATATGCCAAATTTTAAAAATTTGGCATATCTAGTGGTTCACGCACGAAATAACTACCGGTTTATATGGCTTCCCCGATACATCGGGATTGTAAACTTTTGCCCTTATTTTCCATCTTAAAAATAGTCATTTATCTAGATAGACTCCCATTTTTAAGATGAAAACTAAGACCAAAATAAGCTCGTCTAAACTACCATTTACTTCTTGCGTGAACCACTAGGGTTTTCAAACCAAAGTTAAATTTTATTTTTTAGCTTTTTCAGAACAAAAAAATAATCTAACAAAGTAGAAGTAAATACTTGGAAAAAAAAATCTAGCACTACATTTATAGCACTACCGCTGGCTTTCCCGTTTTGATAAAATGCTTTAATCTCTGTCTAATAAAATCAATGAAAGCAATCTTCCTTAATTTACAGGTCATATAAATGGAAAGCAAAGTATCATAAGCCTCCAATAGGCAGTTAAGCTTTTGATTGAAAAGCCCTAACCTCAATAAAAAAAAGCGGTTATTAAAAACTAAAAGTTTCTAATAACCGCTTTTTATACCCGAAATTTTGCTAATTGCTAACTGCCTATTTCAACCCGCCCGTCATATCCTCAGGTCGCACCCACTCATCAAACTCTTCGGCAGTTAAGTAGCCTAATTCGATAGCTGTTGCCTTCAATGTTTTATCTTCTTTATAAGCTTTTTTAGCAATGGTACCTGCTTTATCATACCCAATTTTAGTATTTAAAGCAGTAACTAACATTAAAGAATTATTCAAATGTTCCTTAATTCTTTTTAGGTTAGGCTTAATTCCTTTCGCACAATTTTCATCAAAACTTCTTGCGGCATCCCCAATTAATTGAGCAGACATTAAGAAATTAAAAATCATCATTGGTTTAAAAACATTTAACTCGAAATGTCCAGTTGCCCCGCCAATATTAATGGCTACATCATTACCCATTACTTGCGCCATCGCCATTGTCAAAGCTTCTGATTGGGTAGGATTTACTTTTCCTGGCATAATAGAAGAACCAGGCTCATTAGCTGGAATAATCAATTCCCCAATACCAGACCGAGGACCAGATGCCAACATTCTTATATCATTCCCAATTTTCATTAAAGAAACGGCAACTGTTTTTAACGCACCATGCGATTCTACAATGGCATCATGTGCGGCTAATGCCTCAAATTTATTTTTAGCTGTTTTAAATGGTAAGCCACTTAACTCAGCAATATGCTTAGCCACTAATTTATCGTAGCCTTTTGGGGTATTCAAACCTGTACCTACTGCTGTTCCACCCAATGCTAATTCTCCTAAATGTTTCAAGGTATGCTTGATAGCGGCAATACCATGGTCAATTTGAGAGACATAACCAGATAACTCTTGTCCAACTGTTACGGGCGTAGCATCCATAAAATGCGTTCGACCAATTTTTACGACTTTAGCAAATTTCTTAGCCTTTTTATTCAAGGTCTTTCTCAAGCCTTCTAACCCTGGAATGGTATTTTCCATAATCATCTTATAGGCAGAAATATGCATCGCTGTAGGGAACGTATCATTAGAAGACTGCGATTTATTGACATCATCATTTGGATGTAAATATTTCTTTTTATCTAATAAAGTGCCGCCTTGTAGCACATGACCTCTATTGGCGACCACCTCGTTCACATTCATATTCGACTGCGTACCAGAACCTGTTTGCCAAACAACTAAAGGAAATTGGTCATCTAGTTTTCCTTTTAATATTTCGTCACAAACTTTACCAATTAAAGTTGCTTTTTTCTTAGGTAAAACGCCTAATTCTGCATTGGTTTTAGCAGCAGCTTTCTTCAAAATGGCAAAAGCTTGAATAACTTCTTTTGGCATTTTTTGACCACCAATCTTAAAATTTTGGCTAGACCGTTGGGTTTGTGCTGCCCAGTATTTATCTGCTGGCACATCAATATAACCGATACTATCTTTTTCTTTTCTGTATTCCATGATTTACTAATTGTTGATTAAGATCGCAAAGGTAATTGGTTTTTTCTTTTTACACCATTGCTTACTCAGTCATTTTTTAATTCGATGTACCTTCCCACCTTTCCACCTTCCCACCTTTCTGCCTTTACACCTTCCCACCTTTATACCTTTACACCTTCCCACCTTTACACCTTTCTGCCTTCAAACCACCTCTCTTTCCTGTAAACTTATTATATTTACCGCTGTTTTAAAAAACACTACTCGAATTTAGTTTATAAACCTTAAAAATTAACAAAATATGGCTTTTGAATTGCCTGCATTACCTTATGCACATGATGCCTTAGAACCTAATATTGATGCAAGAACGATGGAAATTCACCACGGAAAGCATCATAATGGGTATACCAATAAATTAAACGCTGCGATTGCTGGAACAGATTTAGAAGGCAAGAAAATTGAAGATATTTTAGCCAATGTTTCTCAGTATTCTGCTGGTGTTAGAAATAATGGTGGTGATTTTTATAATCGCTCTTTATTGTGTACAAGCATGACTCCTGCATGTTGAGGAGAGCCTTCTGATAGAATGAATATCAAAAAAGCAATTGACAGAGATTTTGGTTCTTTTGAGAACTTCAAAAAAGAATTCGCTGCTGCTGCTGGAACTCGTTTTGGTTCAGGATGGGCTTGGTTGTGTACGGATAGTAATGATAAATTATTTATCTGTTCTACACCAAATCAAGATAATCCTTTAATGGATGTAGTACCAGAAGATGGTACACCACTTTTAGGTTTAGATGTTTGGGAACATGCTTATTACTTAAACTATCAAAACAGAAGACCTGATTACGTACAAGCATTTTTTAATGTAATCGACTGGAAAGTAGTTACAACACGATATAATGATGCTAATCCTGGTGCAATGCAATAAATTACAGGATAATAAGATTATGCAGGATTTTACAGGATTTGTCCTAATTAAACTGCCTAATTTTATTAGCTAAAAGATAAAGGGATGCCTTTTTTTATTCTAGGTACTACAATTGAAAAACTATCTTGTAAATCTTGAATAATCCAGTCATCCTGTAAAAACTTTTTTTTTACTTTTTTTTTTTTTTACTTTTGGAAGCTCAATGTTCTGCATTGGGCTTTCTTCTTTTGCAGGATGACAAGTTTTAACTCCGTATTTTAATCGGAGATTATGCAAGATTAACAGGATGGATTTGTCGCTGATTTAAATTCATCATAGTTGATTCTGACTTATAAATTTAGATGTTTCCATCCTGTTAATCTTTAATAAATCATGTCATCCTCTATGCGATTAACCAAACTTATCCTATCCATTTTAATCTCTACTTTTTTAATTGGTTGTCAATCTGATTCTAAACAACAGCAAACGAATCAAACTAAAGACCAAGCCAATGCCATAGCCGTTACTTGGAAATTAATGAAGAACGATGTGGATGAATCTGGTAATAATTTTCAATTCGCGACTTTTACCTTAAAAAATGAAGGTAAAACAGCCCTGACGAATAATTGGACGCTTTATTTTAGTCAATTAAATGGACCAATTTCTGGAAAAACAGAAACTGGAAATGCGGAATTTACCCATATTAATGGAGACTTTTATAAATTAGAACCAAGCGAAAATTTTAATTTACCAGTTGGAGAGAGCATAGTTATTCGATATAAAGGCGCTTATTGGGCAACAAAAAGTAGTGATGGTCCCATTGGTTTATATGCGGTGTATACCAAGGACGACGGAACGGAAACAGAACCACAACCTATCAAAGATTATATTATTGCGCCTTTTATTGCGGATGAACAATTACATCGAACGCCAACGGATAAATTTCCTATTCCAACCAATCAATATCGATATAATCAGAATGCTAAATTGTCTAAGTTGCCAAAAGCAGCTTTACTACCAGTTATTCCAACGCCTGTAAAAGTGAGTAAGGGGAATGGAGTATTAGCCATAAATAATGATTTTGTCATCAATTATTTTGGGGATTTAAAAGGGGAGGCAGATTATTTGACGGCTGAATTGGAAGGATTAGGATTGAATATAAAAGCGATTGCTGCGGGGGCAATTGGGAATAAAAGTATTGCTTTATCTACTGTTTCAACACCAATCGCTGGTAAGACAACCGAGGCATATCGACTTAAAGTGGATGGAGAAAAAGAAATGATTTCTATTGAAGGAACGGATGCCGCAGGCATTTTTTATGGCATGCAAAGTTTGTTAGCCTTAATTCCAAATGATGCTTATAAACAAAAAAATAAAGCGATTTCTTTTGATGAACTAACGATTGAAGATGCGCCCAGATTTGAATATAGAGGCTTGATGTTAGATGTAGCTAGAAATTTTCATTCCAAGAAATTGGTTAAAAAATTACTCGATTTAATGGCGAGTTATAAACTGAATAAATTTCATTTTCATATCACAGATGATGAAGGCTGGCGTTTAGAAATTCCAGGCTTACCAGAATTAACAGAGATTGGGTCAAAGCGTGGACATACAGTAGATGAAAGTGACCGTTTACAGCCTTCTTATGGTTCAGGAGCATCTACCGAAGCGATAGGTTATGCTGGTTCGGGCTATTTTACGACCGAAGAATATATTGAAATAATAAAATATGCAGGGGAAAGACATATCGAAGTAATTCCAGAAATTGATTTACCTGGACATGCTAGAGCGGCTATCGTTTCGATGAATGCCAGACATAAAAGATTAATGGCAGCAGGTAAAACAGCGGAAGCGGAACAGTATTTATTAAATGACCCAAATGATGTATCTGAATATCGAACTGCCCAAAATTATAACGACAACGTGGTCAATGTTTGCCGACCGTCTACTTATGCGTTTATTGAAAAAGTAGTAGACGAAGTAATTGGGTTACATAAAAAGGCAGGGGTTAAGTTAACGACTATTCATACAGGAGGAGATGAGGTGCCAAAAGGGGCGTGGCAAAAATCACCAATTTGCAAAGCATTAATAGCCAATAATCCAAAAGTTGAAGGAGACGAAATTGGCATGACCAATTATTTTCTTAAAAATATAAATAGCATATTTGAAGAACGAAATTTAACCGTAGCAGGTTGGGAAGAAATTGCATTAAAATTAGCAGGACATGGCGCACCTCGTCGTCCCAATCCTGAATTTGTGAGTAGTAATTTTGTGCCTTATATCTGGAATTCTATTTTTGGCTGGGGGGGAGAAGATATTGCTTATCAATTAGCGAATTTAGGCTATAAGGTCGTTTTATGTAATGCCTCTAATTTGTACTTTGATTTGGCGTATGACAAAGACCCAGAAAATGCAGGTTTATACTGGGCTGGCTATGTCAATACTAGAACCGCTTATGATTTTGTGCCTTTTGATTTGTTCAAAACTGCAGAAATGGGAAGATATGGCGAAAAATTAGATAGAAAAGCAATGGCAGCAGGCAAAACAAAATTAAACCCCAAAGCACAAGAAAATGTCATAGGCATCCAAGGACAATTATGGAGTGAAGTGTTAGTCGCTCCTGAGCGATTAGAAGCCGCTACTTTTCCAAAATTATTAGGCTTGGCAGAACGTGCTTGGGCGCTTCAACCAACTTGGGCAACCAATCCTAATGAAACCCAACGATTTGCTAACCTAGGCAAAGACTGGAATCAATTTACAAATACGATTGGACAAAAAGAAATGACTCGTTTGGATTATTTGACAGGTGGAGTAGGGTATTACATCCCTCCTGCTGGGGCAAAAATTGAAGAAGGGAAATTATATGCCAATACTGGTTTTCCGGGCTTATCTATTCGCTATACTTTGGATGGAAGTGAACCCACTGCTCAATCTTTAGAATATACCGAACCAGTAAATGTAGCTGGAGATGTTCGATTGAAAGTGTTTAGTGGTGGTGGAAATGCTAGTCGCTCGGTTTTGGTGAAGAAGGAATTGGTGGATTAAAGAATGCGTAAATTGGAAAATGAATAAATGAGTAAATTAAAAATATGCTCCGAAATGGTGTGTCATTTACTCATTTATTCATTTCATCATTTACTCATTTTTGACTGCTTAATAACTAGTACTCAACTTCAACCCCCAAGCTACATTATCCTTAAAAAACTCATTTTGATAAGGTCCATACCGATAATACATTCCTGCTCCTAGTCCAATATAAGCCACGTTTAAATATTTGAAGCGAAGTATATTTTCAATAATCAACCCGCCTTCAAAATATCCTTTTTCTAAAGTTTTAAAATCAATATTTTGATGAATTTCGGGGTTTTCTAGACTACCGAAAGCTAAGGCAAAGTGGCAGAAATAATCAACCATTTATACCGCCTTTTTCCCTTCTAAGAAACTCAAAAAATGCGTCCATAATCCATTATGCAAGCATTTTTTGAATTCCTTAGAAGAAAAATTGACTGGTCTAACTGGCTAA
>JBGCFJ010000017.1:0-3234 GCA_045106885.1 Saprospiraceae bacterium | reverse complement strand
AATTGATTGCTGTGCAAAAGAGAGGGTAAAAAAGAAAATAGACCCTTGAC
The DNA here is from genome assembly GCA_045106885.1 of Saprospiraceae bacterium. GTDB lineage: Bacteria > Bacteroidota > Bacteroidia > Chitinophagales > Saprospiraceae > JAFMDF01. The sequence goes on along the minus strand of JBGCFJ010000017.1, from coordinate 3,184 downwards.
CTAATTCACTGGTTACGTGAATTTCGCTATCCATTTTATTCAATAACTTTCTGACAATGGATAAGCCTAAGCCCATGCCGCCATAATTTCTTTTTAAACTGTTATCCAATTGGGTAAAACGCTTAAAGATATTGTCTAAATTAGAAGCAGCTATGCCAATACCTGTATCTTTTACTTCGAAGTAAATTTGGGGCTGATTTTCTTTAAACGATTGGAGTTTTACATTAATAGCAACTGTTCCTTGTTTAGTAAATTTGATGGCGTTCTGTAGTAAATTATTCAGGATTTGTAGTAATCTACCTACATCTCCAATTAATTGAGTCGGCACTGCTTTATCCATATTAAGCTCGACGGATAAGGCACCGTGCAATTGGGCATGGTAGGCATTGACCGTTTGTTGGAGTATTTCTGATAAATCAAAAGCTTTCTTTTTTAGGATGAACTTAGACTGCTCAATTAGGGTGAAATCAAGAATGTCGTTAATTAGATTGAGCAAATTATTAGAAGAGAAAAGGATGGTTTTTAAGTCTTCTTTTTGTGCTTCCGTATGTTGATTATCTAATAAATTATACCCTAATCCTATGATAGCATTTAGAGGTGTTCTCAATTCGTGACCCATCATAGCTAAAAAATTATTTTTCGCTTGATTGAGTCGAACAGCCTCTTCTTTTGCTTGCTTTAAAATTAGTTTTTCTTGTTCTTGTTTAGTGATATTTCTGGCTACACAAAAAGACCGTTGATAATTGCCTCTGTCGTCAAAAATGATTTTAGTCGTTTGACCAATCCAAATAACTTCCCCTGTTTTTGTATGGATTCTAAATTGCATGTAGGAAGTGCTTATGCCATTATTAAGTTGCTGCACTAATTGCCGTTGATGTTTCCTTCGGTCGGCTTCAAACAGACAATCCATAAAAGACATTTGATATAATTCTGCTCTAGTGTATCCTGTCAACTTTAAACCAGCAGGATTAACGTAAGAATAGTATCCTTTCGCATTTAATTCAAAGATAATATCTTCTGCTTCCTCAAGTATAGACCGATAAAATTTTTCACTAACCGCAATTTTTGTATTCAATTCATTTTGATGATTTATTAATTTTTCTGCATTGTGAATTGCTTTTATTCTATTGTTGACAAATTCTTTGGCTATCACATAGATTAAAAAGAAAGGAATGCCTATTCTAAGAGGGAAGGTCCAAAGTCGTTGAGCAGTATTAATTCTGTTTGAACTATGGTCTATAAAATTAAAATATTCTGCAATTGTTAAGCTACCAATCATTAGAAAAGCGGCAACTGTGAAAAATAAAGCCCACTCTTTATTGAGAATAAAACTAGCCGAGAGTGCTACGACAATGTACCAAAGTACAATGGCTAACCCTTCTGGGTAGCTATCTCAAAAGCTTGAAAAATCAGTTTACTTTTTACGAAATTTCATTTTTCTAACCAACTGATTATCAGTTGAATGTTCTTCTACCCATTGCCCTAAACGGGTCATGGAAATGCCTTCTAAAGCTATATGAGTTAATTGTATTATTTCCTTTTCAGTCTTACAAAAAAGCGGTAGTTCCAAATTTAATTTGGTTAATCCCGTTAATGAAAAATTATTAGCCTTGAATTTGTATTTTCCAAAGATTGATTCAATAATATCGGAACTTACATGTATGCAAGTACCAGGTGGATAATTACTTAAAAACGCTTTATAGCTCGTCATATAACCTTGTATTTTCGCTAAAAATACTTTTACATAGCCGCGCTTTTTCTCAAAAGGCTTAAGTTTCTTTTCAATCTGTTCAAGTGTTTTAGTGGATAAGCCTTCTTTTTTAAGAGGTAGTCCCACTATTTTTGCTATTGACATACAAGTAATTAGCGTTTTCATTATTTTCTTATGTTCACTCAGTTTGCTAAAAAACGCTTTTTCCACTTTACTCAATTTTCTCCAATTGAGTAATAGTTGTTCTGCCCAATCAATTACTCTTGCTTGATTCATAAATCGAGCCTTCTTACCTAATTTGGGTGGGCATAAATAACTCAAATCTTGATTAACTCCCTTGGCTAAATAACTAGCAATCAATTTTGTGAAACTTACATAAGTCTCCTGTTTATCAAACGTTTGTCTTAGACAAGTAGCTATGGCATGACCTATATCTGGTAAATGTGGTAAATCTATTTCTCTTGTTGCTGTTTTTAGATTGCCTCCTTCATCACTTAGTACATTCATTACTTTTATCCCTTTTGCTAATAATGTTTTTGTCATTTCTTTAGCAATTGCTACTCCTTTCCAACTTTTCGACCCCTTCATATAGACTACCTCTACGTCTGTAAAACTTAGCGCTCCTTTCGCTTTTTTTATCCATGGGCATTGTAAAATCAGCAATAACTTCTCCTGTCCCATACGGATACTCTCGTCTATAATTAGGCTAACCGCCTTGCCTGTCAACTTACTTGGCTCCTTTTCTAGGCTATATAAGCCCACTTTTGAGACCCAATTTTGTACCGTATTGGCACACGGTATTTTCTTTAAGCCTAAATGAAAGTAGCTGTTTAATAACTTTAATATTTTGACCGTACATTCATAGGAGCAATTACATTTAACCCGTAATAAGATGCTCAGCGTTATTAACCATGTCGTATAGTGATGCCATTTTGCCTTACTAGCTCTTTTTATTTGTGCCTTTAAATCCTTTATTTGCCTTTGCTTTTCCTTATATTTTGCCTTCCAATTGTCTCTGCTTATTGTTAATGCTTTTAAACGACGACGTAGATATTTATTATCCCCACTTAATTCTTTTCTCTTTGTTGTATTTTCTTCTAATTTTTTTTTTAACTGCTCTATTTCTCTATTTAATTTCCTTATCTTTACTTCGTATTCTTTTTTAGAATTCATTAGACTTTCTTTTTTGTTTGTGTTAGAACTACAAAAATAGAAAGTCTTTTTTATTTTCTTTTGAGATAGCTACCCTTCGGGGTCGCTCGTTCATCCTGTTAGTTTTGAATATTCCTGTTATCCTGTAGTTGTTTTTTCATCTGTCGAAACCCAACCATCCAATAAATTAATAACTCGCTGACCGTATTGGGCATTCTTTTCGGAATGCGTTACTTGTACAATCGTCACGCCATCTTCCTCATTCAATTTCTTGAATAATTCCATAATCTCTTCCCCTTGTTTGGTGTGCAAATTACCAGT
>JBGCFJ010000169.1:0-3771 GCA_045106885.1 Saprospiraceae bacterium | reverse complement strand
CATCAAAATCAACGCCATTGATACATGGTGTAGGATCAATTACTGTTACAACTGGTCCTTCATTATCGTATACTTTCAATACTTGTACATAAGTAAAGTAACCTGACTCTTCATTTCCTTCAGAAGTAATTGTTCTTCCTGCAGATACAAATTTGTGGTCTCCTTCTACTCTTGCTAATTCAACTGGATCTTGTCCAGCTTGGTACTTACACCAGTTAATGATGTGGTACGTTCTTTCAATTTTGAAACAAGCATCACCTGGTACATCAAATCGCTTATCTGTAACTTCGTATCCTAATAAATCACATGCTCCATTATCAATAGTCATTGTAGCTTCATCTTGCTCAACTGGCATAGCACCACACTCTCCTTCCCAGTCAGCTGGAATAGTAAATGACCATCCTGCTTTATAAGTAATGCTAATTTTTTGCTCCACCCAATTAGAAGTATTTCCTGACCAGTCCGTTGCTCTATGTCTTCTCTTAATCTCGATTTCACCACAAGGCCACTCAATTAATTGATACTGCTGTTCTTCCTGTAAATCACCACAAATTGCCGTCTTCAAATTATCCTCACATTTAAATGCTTTAAAATATTTATCATACTTTGCTTGTAAATCAGCATCTACAGCAGTCCATTCTGAAGTTTCCATTTTTCTATCTCCATCTGTATCAGTAGATACTCCTAATTCTCCATTATGGAATTTATCACAATCTTCTATTGCATCAACTGGTGCTGTACAGTAAGGCTTAACTTTGTCATCAATTACTACATCACTCCAAGCAATGTTCTCGTTTCCTTTATGATCAATAACGCTCATTTCAATCTGTAAATCTGAATGAATATATTCACATCCAATATCAACATGGTCAGCCCAAGGATTGTCAGTTCCTTTAATTCTAACTTGAATAGACTTGATTCCACAGGCATCGTAACTACCTTTATCCACATCTGTTGCTAAAATTCTTGTTCCCCATTCATTAGACAGAGAAATATTCAACTGGTCAATTGATACTGCAGATGGTTTAGTAATATCTTTGATTACAACAATTTGTCTAGTCGTATCTTCTAATAATTGCTCATGGCAATCATCTCTAGCAATATACATTAATCGGAAAGAATCACAATCTAACTTATTCCAATCCGCTTCGTCTTCAATTCTCCAATTAACCCCATTTTCAATTCTAAAAACGCTATGTAAAATGACATCAACCTGATCATCACAGTTATCCGTTGCTGATGGCATTGAATGTCTAGTAATATCAAATGTACATTCAAAATGTCCTAATTCAAGATCAACTGGCGCAATTACTTGGTCAGATACCTCGCCAATAAATGTAGGTGCTTTTGTATCGGTATATTGAATAAAAGTAGTGTCACAAGGAACTGCCCCAGCTTCTGGTCTACACCAATCCAATAAAGACCAAAAACGGAACACTTTTGCACCACAGTCAGTACTAGGAACCTCTTCATCTCTCTTAGTAAGAATATAACCGCAGACATACTCATTTACACTCAATGGAATAGTATCAGTTACCGTAAATACACCGTCCTTAATCGTTCCAACTTTCAACCCTGGCACACTAGAAATGGCACTTTTATTTTCAGAACATTCTAGTGTAACATTCTCTGTTTTAGCAATATGTTCCACCTTATTAGGGCGAATAATTGTATACTTTTTTTCATATTTTTCCACATTACCACAATCATCCACAGCAGTAAATAATACAGTAGCAGTTGTTGTATCCATACTTCCATTAGCGGCAAAACAAGGATCTGTTTCTTCTAATGTTACTTCGTACATTATTGGTAATTCTTTGTCACAATTATCAATGGCTTTTGCATTTAATAATTTTGCTAAACCCGTTGTATCACAAGCAATAATGGTATCAATTCCAGGAACTACACTCACCCAAGGAATAGATTGATCAGAGAAATTGAGTATTGTTTCGCAAGCAGTTGACTTAGGTCCGTTATTACAGAAAGTCAAGGTATCCGTAGTACCATAGTAAATTTTTTCAATTTTAACGGTTGCGGTTGCATTACATACCGTCATACCAGCAGCTTCTAAATCATCAGTTGTAATAACGGGGTATGCAACAGGTTTATTAGCATCTCCAATATTTGTAGTTGTCAATTCTTTTGCATCTTTACCTGTACCTAAAGTAATCGTAATGTTGTAATACATTGTATCGTGAATAGTATCACATGGCTGCTCCAATAAATCATCTGGAGTAATTACAATCATACATGCAGCCCCTAACGGTATATTAATGTTATCATTACAGACTAAAGAAGGTGCTTGTACTGAGAAAATTGACGTTGACGTCTTTTCTGTATCTGATTTTAAGGTATAGGTTGCTTTATAACTACCAATTCCAAAAGTATCTGTTACTGAATTATTTATTCCTGCTTTTGTAAGACAAGAATCTATACAAACAACTCCACGTTCATTTGTAACAACTAAGCGTACAGAATCATCAGCAGTTTGTGTCGCTGTACTATCGCAAAACATAACTTCTGGTGCAGGAATAGTAATAATTCCGTAAGCAGCGCTGTCACAAGTTAATCTTCTGCTAGGAATGTTCACTGTTTCTACCGTAATATTTCTGTTTCCACAATCTATCCATGCCTCCCAACCAGCACCTTTAACTCTATTACCATCTGTCTTAAATACAAATGTTAAACAGCCTGTTGGGTTAATTCTTGGATTACAATCTGCATCAATCCAACCACCAAATGCATCAGAAACACTTCCGCCTCTAGCAGTAGCTAAAGTAGTAGACCCAACACCTATTCCTGAGCCAGTACCATCACTAGCTGGCGTTGTATTTGGAAGTTCTCCTGGATTCAATACCGCAATAAGCGCATCTATCAAGGCTTGCAATTGAGCCGCTGAAGGTTGGGACGTAAAAAAACCTGCTGCTAAAGCAGCTTTTTGTGCATCCGCCTCAATACCACCCGCAATTAATGCGTTTCGTATAGCAGGAGTAGCATCAGTAGGAATCGTAGCACCCGCAGGTAAAGTCGCAGCTCTAGCAGCAGCTAAACCAGCTGTACCTAAGGCAGCCACATTACCTTGAAAAGCAAAAAGGGTATCTCCTTCTGCTAAGTCAAAAGCAGTAAAAACAACTTTTACTGTATGCCACTTATCCTTTGGGCAAATTTCAACTGTATCTGTACGAGCATAGGAATCTCCATAGTTCCCATCATTAGTCCCATCATCAGTAAATTGATGGCCATCAGCCGTGACTGTTTCGCCACACTCCTCAAGTTCAATTTTCAAAAGCGATGAATCACTAGGCATAACGATTGCTTGTGCATTCAGCAATTGAATCTTTCCAAAAATAAGGATAAAAAGAGTAAAGAATAAGGGAGACCTAAAAATTTGGTTCCACTTTAAATGTGTAAGACTCTTTCTTTTCATGAGAAATAATTAGTTAAATAAATAAATCGGTTTGAATCTAAAATCGACAAAATCGAATAAGATTTTTATTTTATTTACCTATGTGTAAGTCATGGCAAAGCATGGACAGGTCCACACCGCATGGCAGTAGGAAAATAATTATAATTTTTTAGTGGATAAGGTTAGAATGATTTATACAACAGCTAATATAAAATTATACTGTGTCTATCATATTTTGGTAGTGGTACACTTGTAAGGCTATTTCTAAGTAACCCCCATAAGAAACATTGGGTTTATAAAATATTATAGCATTACATTTATAGCACTACCTTTATTTGGGTAGGAGTTGGACAAATTTGAGAAGG
>JBGCFJ010000168.1:0-8256 GCA_045106885.1 Saprospiraceae bacterium | reverse complement strand
ATTTGGTTTGCCTAGAGTCGTCAGTACGGAAAAACACGCTCAAACAATTATTCAAACTGTTGACAGTCCAGCCAATGGCTTATGTTTTTGTACAGGTTCCTTTGGGGTACGTTCAGATAATGACTTACCTAAAATGGTTAGAAATTTAGGGCATCGGATTAATTTTATTCACCTTAGAGCGACCAAAAGAGATGCTGATGGAAATTTCCACGAAGCGGACCACTTGGATGGGGATGTGGATATGTACGAAGTGATGAAGGCGCTACTAGAAATTCAACAGCAACAAACAAAACCAATTCCTATGCGCCCTGACCACGGACATAAGATGCTAGATGATTTACGAAAAGAAACAAACCCTGGTTATTCTGCTATTGGAAGATTAAGAGGTTTAGCAGAATTGAGAGGTTTGGAATTGGGAATCGTTAGAAATATGCAAGTATGAAATCATTTTTAGACGAACATTTTTTACTTAAAACAGCTACTGCAAAGGATTTATATCATAATCATGCGGCTGATTTGCCGATTATCGATTATCATAATCATTTGCCCCCAGATGAAATTGCAACAGATAAACAGTTTAACACGATTACCGAAGTATGGCTAAAAGGAGACCATTATAAATGGCGAGCTATGCGAGCTAACGGAATACCTGAAAAATACATTACAGGTAATGCGAGTGATGAAGAAAAGTTTCAGAAATGGGCAGAAACGGTGCCTTATACCATGCGTAATCCTTTGTATCATTGGACACATCTAGAACTGCAACGTTATTTTGGTATTAGCGACTTATTGAATAAAGAAAGTAGTTCAGCGATTTACGAAAAAACGACTAGTCAACTCAGGCAGGCTAATTTTTATACCCAAAATTTATTGAAAAATAAAAAAGTAGAAGTCGTTTGTACCACGGATGACCCGACGGATAGTTTGGAACATCACCACGCTTTTCAGCAACAATCTGCTGGTTTTAAAATGCTACCCACTTTTCGTCCAGATAAATTTCTGCAAATTGAAAAAGCTGATTTTCCAGAGATGATTAAGAAATTAGAGGCGGTTACCAATAAATCTATTGAAAATTTATTGGATTTAGTCGATGCTTTGCAACAGCGAATTGACTTCTTTCATAGCCTTGGATGTAGATTGGCAGACCATGGATTAAGTAAATTACATGGGGTAGACTTTACAGAAAAGGAAGTAGATAGCATATTTCAAAAACGATTAAAAGGAGATATTTACCAAGGAGAAGCCATTCAATTTCAGTCTGCCCTACTCTACTATTTAGGACGGATGTACCACACTACAGGATGGACTATGCAATTTCATTTAGGAGCTTTGCGAAATAATAATCAACGGCTACTAAAAACGATTGGGGCAGACGTTGGTTGTGATTCCATAGGGGATTTTGAACAAGCAGTTGGTTTATCGAGATTTTTGAATCGTTTAGACCAAGAAGATAAACTAACTAAAACTATTTTGTATAATCTAAATCCAAGAGATAATGAAGTTTTTGCTACTATGGCAGGTAATTTTAATGATGGCAGTCTAGCGGGAAAAATCCAATGGGGTTCCGCTTGGTGGTTTTTGGACCAAAAAGACGGGATGGAAAAACAAATCAACGCATTGTCTAACATGGGTTTATTGAGCCGATTTTTGGGAATGTTAACAGATAGTCGTAGTTTTTTATCGTTTCCTAGACATGAATACTTTAGGCGGATTTTATGTAATGTAATTGGGCAAGATGTGGAAAATGGAGAATTGCCGAATGATACTAAGTGGCTAGGGAAAATGGTGGGAAATATATGTTATTATAACGCTAAAAATTATTTTAAATTTTAATAATGAAAAAAGTCGTAACGTTTGGAGAAATTATGCTAAGGCTAACCCCACCTGGGTTCAAAAGATTTTCACAAGCAAGTTCCTTTGAGGTAATTTATGGAGGAGGAGAAAGTAATGTAGCTGTTTCTTTAGCTAATTATGGAATTTCGACAGAATTTGTCACTAGACTTCCCCAGAATGATATTGGGGCGTGTGCCTTGATGGAAATGCGAAAACGCAATGTCGGTACCCAACATATTATCCGAGGCGGAGAACGCCTAGGTATTTATTTTTTAGAAATTGGAGCTGTCAGCCGAGGTAGTAAAGCTGTTTATGACCGTGCACATTCTGCCATGTCCACTATCCAAAAAGGAATGGTTGATTGGGAAGCAGTTTTCAAAGATGCAGATTGGTTTCATTGGACAGGTATTACGCCTGCCATTTCGCAAGGCGCAGCTGATGCTTGTTTAGAGGCGATTCAAATGGCTAATAAAATGGGTGTAACGGTTTCTACAGACCTTAATTATCGAAAGAAATTATGGAAATACGGGAAAGAACCAGGCGAAGTCATGCCCGAATTAGTAGCAGGTTGCGATATTATTTTAGGAAATGAAGAAGATGCAGAGAAACATTTTGGTCTGCATCCTGATGGCTTAGATGTAACAGCAGGTCATGAAGTAGATGCAAAATCTTACCTATCTGTATTGCAGCAATTAATGAAAATGTTTCCTCGTGCAAAAAAGGTCATTACGACCTTAAGGGGGTCGATTAGCGCCTCGCACAATACGTGGTCAGGTGTTTTATACGATGGAAAAACATTGTACGAAGCACCCACTTATCAAATTACTCATATTGTAGACAGAGTGGGTGGTGGAGATAGCTTTATGGGTGGATTGATTTATGGATTACTAAATTATCCAGAGGATGACCAGAATGCGCTGAATTTTGCAGTAGCAGCATCCTGTTTAAAGCATACTATTTATGGAGATGCTAATCTAGCTACTGTGGAAGAGGTAGAGAAATTGATGAGTGGAGATGCTAGTGGTAGAGTTGCTCGATAAAGTTGTAGCTAAGACCAGCCATCTAAGCTACTTTTAAAAATACATCAAGAATAATTTGGTTTTATTTGGTTAGGACAAGGGTGGTGACTATGTCATCACCCTTACTTTAAAAAGATTATGAGAAATATATTTTTATTTCTACTCCTAATAGTTGCCCCTAGCATTCAGGCTCAGGTACTTTGTTCTGCAATAGGCGAAGCAGGAAGTGGCTATCCTGCATTTACTACTGCGGGTTTTGGTATTGAAAACCCTGACTGTGTTCATGGTGACTTCGGGCCTCACATTACCCAAGTTTTCGACGAAACACTTAATAGAAATGTTTTTCTTTTTCACAGTCATATCGATGCAGATAATGACCGTTGTCTGAAAGACGACCGAGTTAGAATGGAAGTGAAAGGCGGACCGAATACCAACGAAGAATTAATACATCCTAATGGAACAACCGCCTATTATCGTTGGAAATTTCAAATTAGCGAAGATTATACAGGAGGCAGTAGTTTCCATCATATTTTTCAATTAAAAGCAAAGGAAGGAGATGATGGCATACCAATTTTAACCATTACGCTAAGAACTCAAAAATTAGAAGTTAGACATAGTGGCGGAGATTCTGGAGCGGATCTAGGCAAGTTAATAGAAGAAGATTTAGATTTATTTAGAGGAAAATGGGTAGAGGTTTATGTAAAACTAGTTCAAGGAGAATCAGGACTATTTGAAATTAGTTTAAAGGACTTATTGACAGGACAAGAATTACTTGCTTATTCTAATGATAATATTGATTTATGGCGCTTAGGTGCAGCTTATAATCGACCCAAATGGGGTATGTATCGTGCTAAATCAGATGGATTAGTAGATGAAGCATTTAGATTTGCAGATTTTTGTATTTCAGAAGAAGCTGTTAGCTTATGCCCGGCCGAAGCACCTTTGTTAGTCGATGAAACGCCCCCTACTCCACCAACTAATTTAATCGCTAATAATATCATGATTTCAAGTGCAGATTTGTCATGGACGGCTGCTAGTGATGAATTTGGCATTAATGCTTATCAAGTATATCAAGATGGTAATCAAGTTTGGGAAGGAAAAGAAACGAGTACCGACCTTACTAATTTGACAGGGTCAACTACTTATAATTTTTATGTGATAGCGACGGATGATGCAGGAAACGTATCAGCTCAGAGTAATGAAATTATTGTGACAACTGACGAGGCAACTGCTTTGCCAGGAATGGCAACCTCTCCCTTTCCTACGGACGGAGCGATGCTTTCTCCTAATAATGTGACGCTAACTTGGGAAACGGGTGAAAATACCGAAACTACCAAAATTTACTTTGGGACAAATTCAAGCCCTACCTCCTTTATGGAAGTAACTGACAATACGTTCATTCCAACATTATCTGAAAATACACAATACTTCTGGCAGGTAATTCATAGTAACATTAATGGGGAAACCAGCAGTCCAATCTGGACTTTTACGACGACTTCCTTAATGGCAGATGCGCCTTGGGTGGTTTTTCGAGGAAATGACCGCATAGACAAGGAAACTGATTTTTTAAAAGGACTCGACATTCCTAATATGCCAACGTTGGATGAAGTAAGTGCCGACCCAAATGGTTCCAACAATCAATTTTATAATTTCCGTCATAGTGAAGAAGAAAAATTCCGATGGCGACAAGATTTTAATGCAACAGATACAGCCATTACCGTAGTAGCGAGAATTAAAGCACTTGGAACAGACCCTAGTACTATTACTTTTTTTGAAATCAAAGCATTCGGATGGCGAGAGAAATTAAGGATGAACCAAAAAACCATCAAGCTAGAAAGGTCAGTCCCTGTGGTAGAAGAAGACATTCCCTTTGCCTTTAAAGAAGCTTTTCATTTGATTCGAGTGACGATGCAGGGAAATATTATGAAGGTTTATCTGGATGAAAACCCCATATCGATTGCTGTAGGAAATAGCACCGATGATGATAGTAGCAGTAGATTTGAATTTGGAAAATCAGGTTCTCAAGATTGTGGTGCATCTATTGATTGGATAACCGTTTTAAATAATGCCGCCTATCCACCAGGAGAAGGCCCCGCTTTACCAAGTGACTTGTTTCTAAGTAGTGACGCTACCCTATCGGATATTCAAATAAATGGCGAGTCTATTGCTGAATTTAGTCCGAATGTATTAGCTTATACTATTGATATAGTAGATACTACTAAGGTTCCGATTATTCAAGCAACTACAAGCTCCAATTTAGCTAATGTGCAAGTAACAAACCCTACTTCATTGCTCAATTCTAGCACTATAATTACTGTTACAGCACAAGATGGATTTACCCAAAACACCTATACTATCAACTATTCAGGAATTGTTTCCATAGAAGAAACTTTGAGTAATGCAGGTATAACTATATTCCCAAATCCAACTAAAGGAAATATTAATATTTTATCGAAAAAAACGCCTATTGAAAGTGTGATAATATATAATCAATCGGGGAAAGTTGTGTATGAAAACCAAAAGGGAAACCTTGAATTCTTAAACATTCCTTCCTTGTCTCATGGATTATATATTCTATTATTGAAGAATCAAGAGGAACAATATTTTAAAAAGAAAATTATCGTAGAATAAATGGCAAAATTTACAAAACTAGAAGTATTACAGACCGCTGCGACACAAGGAATGATGCCCCTTTTTTATCATCAAGATATTGAATTAGGCAAAAAAGTATTAAAAGCTTGTTACGACGGAGGTGCTAGGATGCTAGAATTTACAAATCGAGGAGATTTTGCACAGGAAACTTTTGGTGCATTGAATAAATATGCCGCAGCAGAATTACCAGAAATGATTTTGGGGGTTGGATCGGTTAGTGATGCAGGAACAGCCTCGATGTATATGCAGTTGGGTGCAAATTTTATTGTATCGGCATCTTTGCGAGATGATATAGCAAAAGTTTGTAATCGAAGAAAAGTCCCTTATATGCCTGGATGTGGAACTTTGACCGAAATTGGAAAAGCTGAAGAATTAGGCTGCGATATTGTCAAGTTATTCCCTGGTAGTGTGTATGGTCCTGGTTTTATTAAAGCAATCAAAGGTCCTCAACCTTGGACGACTATTATGCCTACAGGAGGTGTAGCACCAACGGAAGAAAATTTATCCCAATGGTTTGATGCGGGGGCTGTTTGTGTTGGAATGGGGTCTAAGTTAATTTCTAAAGATATTTTGAAAAATGGAGACTTCGAGCAATTGACAACAAAAACCGCTAATGCTTTAGCTATCATCAATAAGGTTAGAAAATGACCACATTAAAATATAGATTATGACAAAACGAACCTTAATTTTTCTTTCTATACTCCTATTATTTAGCTGTGGCGAAATTAGTTCTACCAAATCACTAAAACTAGCGCATGGTTTAGATATCTCTCATCCCGTCCATAAAGGGATGGAATATATGGCAGAACGGTTGGTAGAAAAGTCGGGTGGGAAATTAACCATAGAGATTTATCCTAGCCAACAATTAGGCACAGAAAGACAGGCTTTAGAGCTTTTACAAATCGGGAGTTTAGCCATGACTAAAGTATCTGCCGCTGTATTAGAGAACTTTGCCCCAAATACTAAAGTCCTTAGCTTACCTTATATTTTTCGAGATAGAGCTCATGCCTACAGGGTGCAAGATAGTGAAATTGGCAAAGAATTACTTCGTCAAAGCGAACAATATTGGTTAAGAGGATTAACCTATTTTGATGCAGGACAACGGTCTTTTTACACCAAGGATAGAATGGTCAAAACCCCTGATGATTTAGAAGGCATGAAAATAAGAGTGATGGAAAGTGTCACGGCTATGAATCTAGTTCGTTCTTTGGGTGGAGCACCGACCCCTATTTCTTGGGGAGAATTATACACCGCTTTACAACAAGGAATTGTAGATGGAGCAGAGAATAACCCGCCTAGTTTTTATACTTCTAGACACTACGAGATTTGCAAATATTATTCACTCAACGAGCATACGGCTGTACCAGACATTTTAGTCATAGGCACGGTAGCTTGGAATAATCTTAGCCAACAAGAACAAGAATGGCTACAAGAAGCGGCAGATGAAGCGACTACTTTTCAGCGAAAATTGTGGCAAAAATCAGAAGAAGAAGCCCTTGCTGCCGTACAAGAAGCTGGTGTAACAGTCCTTCGCCCCGACAAATCTCAGTTTTTTGAAAAGACAAAAGGTATTTTAGAATCTTATCGGTCGGAAGAGCAGATTTATTCCTTAATTCAATCTATTCAATCGGTAAAATAACTTCTTTAATGATAATGAAAAATAAGTCCGTCCTTTAACATTTTGCTTTAGCCTCCTTTTTATAATCAGCATAGCTGCTTACAAAAAGAAAACTAAAACAAAATGACGGACTTATTTTTCATAGTTAATTGCACTTAAAAATTAATCTTGATTAGCTATTAAATTATGAAAGAAAAAATAGATACTTATATAGGAGGATTTCTGACTATCTTAATGATACTAATGACTTTAGATGTACTATGGGGTGTTTTTACTCGATATGTTTTAGCCAATCAGGCAAGTTGGTCAGAAGAACTAGCTCGTTTTTTATTGATTTGGATTGGTATTCTAGGTGCTGCTTATGCATCGGGGCAACAAATGCACTTAGCCATCGACTTACTATCTCCAAAATTAAATGAGCGAAATCAAAAATTGGTGAAAGGGATAATAAAGTGGTTAATTATTGGTTTTGCTTTCCTCGTTTTAGTAGTTGGTGGTGGCCGTTTGATTTATATCTCTCATACCCTTGGACAAACTTCTCCTGCACTTCAACTTCCTATGTCCATCGTTTACGGTGTTTTACCGCTGAGCGGACTGCTCATTATTTACTATAAATTAACAGAAAAACTGCACATCAATTTGCAATAAAATAAATTCACTATGGAAGTATTCATACTTGTAATCACCTTTATTATTTTTTTGGGAATTGGAGTGCCTATTGCTTGGAGTATAGGATTGAGTAGCCTCTTTACGATGCTAGTAAGTATTCCTTCAATCTCAACTTTTACTACGATTGCACAACGAATGGCAACAGGATTAGATAGTTTCTCCCTACTAGCCATTCCCTTTTTTATTCTTGCTGGTCAAATTATGAATCGTGGGGGGATTGCTAAACGACTGATTGCGTTTGCTCGTACATTGGTTGGTGCATTACCTGGGGGACTAGCACATGTTAATATTGTTGCCGCCATGTTATTTGGTGCCATTGCAGGCTCAGCTGTAGCTGCTGCCTCTGCCATTGGTAGTTTTATGACCGATGAAATGGAAAAAGAGGGGTATAGTAGAGAGTTTTCCGCTGCCGTGAATATTGCCTCTTCCACAACGGGTTTAACAATTCCACCTAGTAATGTGCTC
>JBGCFJ010000167.1:0-5626 GCA_045106885.1 Saprospiraceae bacterium | reverse complement strand
CAATCGGACCACTAGACATAAATTCTACTAATTCGCCATAAAATGGGCGTTCTGCATGTACTGCATAAAATTTACCTGCCACACTTGGTGTCAAATGCGTTAATTTCATCGCAATAATCTTAAATCCAGCCTTATTGATTTGTGCTAAAATTGCACCAGTATGTCCTGCTTTTACAGCATCGGGCTTAATCATCGTGAAGGTTCTATTCGTAGCCATCGGGATATTATTTTTTAATTTAAATTAATGAATATTTATTACTTATTGAAAAACAATTCATTACAAAAAACACCATTCTAATTTAAGGTACTTTCCATAAAAACAATTACTGCTTTCTCAAAAGCGGTGCAAAAATATAAAATCTAAAAACAAGATGCTTGAAAAATGTATTAATTTTTAAAATGATTGTACTTTTGCCCATTATCAGCCTTGTCTTAAGTTTTTAAAATAAGTTCCTTAAAATTTTAGGTCTTGATAAATCGGTTTTGAATAGTCAATTATACCGATTTCCTTACAAAAAAACTTATATCTGCTTGGTCAAGTCCGTAAAAATTAGGAATTTCGCAGGCTGAAAATATGCTCAAATGGAAAAAAAATTAGTCGAAGTCAAAAAGTTATTAGCGCAGCCAAAAAAAATCGTGATTACGTCTCATCGTAATCCTGATGGAGATGCTATGGGGTCTAGTCTAGGTTTACAGTTATTTCTAGACCAATTTGGTCATGATACGACAGTAGTTCTACCCTCTGATTATCCTGAATTTGTCGCTTGGATGAAAGGTAGTGAAAGGATTTTAATTCACGATGATACGCCACAAGCAGCGGACGAAAAATTAAAAGCAGCCGATATTATCTTTGTTTTAGATTATAATGGCTTGGACAGAGTGGATAAAATGGGCGAAGTAATCGGAACTTTAACCGATACTACTAAAATCATGATTGACCATCATTTATACCCTGATGATTTTTGTGATTTTACTTTTTCTGATACTAATGCTAGTTCTACTTGTGAAATGATTTATGATTTTATAACGGGGCTTGAGGAGCAAGAAAAATTGACTATTCCACTAGGAGAATGTCTATACTCAGGTATTCTAACAGATACGGGCTCTTTTAAATATAGTACCTCTTCTAAATTATTCCGAGTCGTTGCAGGGTTAAAAGATATGGGCGTGGATGATACCAAATTACAAAACTTACTATTCAATAGTTTACCTGAAAAGAATCTTCGATTATTAGGATATTGTTTGAATAACTGTATGGAAATTTTACCAGAGTATAAAACGGGTATTATTTCTTTAACAAAAGAAGATTATGAACATTTTGACATCCAGAGGGGAGATACAGAAGGCATTGTTAATTATTTATTAATGATGAAGCAAATAAAATTAGCCGCTTTTATCACAGAGCAACCCACAATTGTCAAAATATCTCTTCGGTCAAAAGGTGATTTTTCAGTTCAGGAAATTGCCAAAAAGCATTTTAGAGGCGGCGGTCATAAAAATGCCTCTGGTGGCGCATCTTTTAAAGGATTGCGATCGACCATTAATAAATTTAAACGGGTATTGCCCGATTATAAAGAAGCGTTAAATCAACTTTAGACGTTGATTTTTATTAATAGACTTAAACAAATCTAATATTAAACCTAGCAAAATGGGAAGGAAATTTGTTTCTTTCCCATTTTGATTTTTTCATCTTTCATAAAATTATTAATGAGATATTCATTATTTTTATTTGCTTTATGTTTCATCTGGGCTTGTAAAACAGAGAAAGCAAAAATGACCCCTTCTGGTTACCAATATATTCATCATGTCCAAACTAACGGACAAAAGCCGCAAGTTGGAGAAGAGGCAGTATTTACGGTAGATATTAGAAATGATTCTATGGTTGTCAATTCGACTAGAGACCAAGGAAAACCTGCAAGAGTCTTGATTCCTGATGGTAATCAACCTGCACGTTCTATTTCTCCAATTGTAGAGGCACTAATGTTAATGTCTGTTGGAGATAGTTTAACAGTCATGCAATCTGTTGATTCTTTCCCAAGAAAACCACCAGGTTTTGAAACGTCTAAGTTTGTAAACTATGACATCGTTTTAGAAAGCATTACTTCTAAAGAAGAAATCGAAAAGGAAAGAGCAGCACAATTGGCAAAAATGGAGGCTTCCAAACTGCGAGAAGCAGAAGTCGGTGAACAAACTCAAGGTATTTTAACAAAATATAAGGCGAATAGCTTAGGAAATGTAAAATCTACGGCTAGTGGCTTAAAATATTATGTAATCGAAGAAGGAACAGGCAAACAAGTGACCAATGAAAGTATGGCTAGCGTTCATTATTATGGCGTTACTACTGATGGTAATATGTTTGACAATTCCTTTAAAGCTGGACGTCCTTACCCTGTCCCTGTGGGTCAAGGAAGAGTGATTAGAGGCTGGGACGAAGGATTGCAATTATTAAAAGGTGGTACAAAAGCTGTTTTATTCATTCCTGGTGAACTAGGATATGGTGCAGCAGGTAGTCCTCCAAATATTGGTCCTAATGCAGAGTTGGTATTTTACGTGGAAATAACAGAAGTAAATTAAATGATGAATGATGAATTCGTTGTAACCCACAATTCATCGTTCATCGTTCATCGTTTTAACACAATTATATCATTCGAGCAAAAGTGCTCATAAACCAGTATATCATGACTTCAGATCAACTAAAAGATTTGCAAGAAAGATTGGGACTTTTGGGGAGGTATCTTTGACGTCGGGAACAGAAGATTGCAAATAGAAGAAAAAGAACAAATCAGCTTGGATCCCGAATTTTGGAATGATCCTAAAAAGGCCGAAATTGTGATGAAAGAAATCAAAGTTCACAAAGGTTGGGTTGGTAAATACGAAACGGTATCTACGATTTTAGAAGAACTAGAGATTCTTAATGAATTTCAGAAAGAAGGGGAAGCGACGGAAGAAGAAGTAACTCAACAATTTAATGAAGCTATCAAAGCGGTAGAAGATTTAGAGTTCCGTTCTACCCTTAATAAAAAAGAAGACGAACTCAATTGTATTCTAGAAATTAATTCTGGTGCAGGTGGAACAGAATCCGATGATTGGTCCTCCATGCTGCTTCGTATGTATATGATGTGGGCGGATAAACAAGGCTTTAAAGTTAGCCAACTTAATCGAGTAGATGGTAGTGTGGCAGGGGTTAAATCTGTTGAATTAGAAATCAAGGGTGATTTTGCTTACGGTCTTTTAAAGGGCGAAAATGGGGTACATAGATTGGTTCGAGTGAGTCCTTTTAATTCTCAAGGTAAGCGAATGACTTCTTTCTCATCCGTCTTTGTCCATCCAATGGTAGACGATACGATTGAAATTACGATTAACCCAGCCGATATTGAATGGGACACTTTTCGAGCGAGTGGTGCTGGTGGTCAACATGTCAATAAAACAGAATCCGCTGTTAGAGTTCGACATTTACCGACAGGATTGGTCGCAGAATGCCAAGAAGAACGTTCTCAACATTTGAACAGAGACAAGGCATTGACCATGTTAAAATCTCGACTTTACCAGCTTGAATTACAAAAACAACTGGCAGAAAGAGATGCGGTGGAGGCGGAAAAGATGAAAAACGAATGGGGTTCTCAAATCCGTAGTTACGTATTAGATGACCGTTGGGTCAAAGATTTGCGAACAAATTATAAAGTACATAATCCAGACAAAGTACTCAATGGTGACTTAGATGAGTTCATTAAAGCTTACTTAATGACTGGAAAAGTAGATAGTTAGGACAAAATTCCTATTCGTTATAATTCATAAATTTGATGACCTTTCGCATCGAATTTATAAAAGAGGATTTCACTTGAAATCCTCTTTTTTTGTAGGGTAAGGGATGAGGAAAATAATAACCTACCAGCCTGACGGATTCTTTTTACTTTTAAAAGCATTCAGCAACCCACCCGTTTCACGGTTCAGGAGCTTACACTCCTTCATGCAAGCGGTTCACAAAAGATAAAGATTCCCCGAATCTTCCTCTTTTGCTCCTATTAAAATTATTCAACGTAGCTACGGCTATGCTGAATAAGCATCCCATCCGCAAGCGGTTCACAATCAGCGATTGTTCATCTTAATAAAAGAAAAAATAACCTCGTCATTTCTGGTAGGTTATTTATTGCCTCATCCCTAACATTTTATTTTTACCGATAATATTCCATTTTTATGAATTGGTATTTAAGTTATAAAACAGTTAATAATTCATTTATCAGCATTTTTCCATGCCCAATAAACAATTATTCAAAACAGGTAAGCGTTTGACAATTGAACCAAAATATTATCCATGAGATTTATCGTTTTATTCAGCTTTTTTTGTTGTTCTTTCTCTACGCTTTTTGCACAAGCAAAAGAAGATTTTTCAACCTTTGAAGGCAATTTAGTTGAATTATCTACCCAATTCATTAAAGATAGTCTTAAAGTAAATAGAATTACTGCCGCTACTAAATTCGATGAAGCCTTACAGTTAAGTCTTCAACAAAAGGGGTCTTTTAATTATCCTTTTGCAGACTTGGAAACAGTCTCCATTTTATATCCCGTAGATAGCACTTTTCGAATTTTCACCTGGCAAGTATATGTAGATAAAAATGAATATCGATATGATGGTATTATTCAAATGAACCATCCAGATAATCAACTTTTTCCTTTAGATGACCAATCTGCAGAAATAGCAACTTATGACTTAGAATTTGATGTTCTTGGGCCTAGTGATTGGTACGGAGCTATTTATTTTAATATACAAGAATATCCAACCCAAGAAGGGAATAAGTACTTACTTTTTGGCTTTGATGGTTATGAATTCTTTAGTAAACGAAAAATTGTAGAGGCGTTCCATTTTGATGAGTCAGGGCAGCCTGTATTTGGCGCACCTGCTTTCGCAAAAACTGCTGATGGCTATGAGGCCTCTACCAAGAATCGACTTTATCTGGAATATTCCGCAGAAGTTGCTGCTAGATTAAATTATGACCCTACCTTGGAAATGATAATTTTAGATAATTTAGTTTCTATGCGTAGCCCTTATAAAGGTGCTGGTAATGTTAATATTCCAGATGGTAGTTATATCGGTTATCAGTTAAAGAACGGCGTTTGGGAACATGTAGAGAAAGTGTTTAATCTGGTTTCTGAAAAGCCACCTGCACCTCGTAGAGTTTTTAATGAAAAAAATACACAGAAAGATATATTTGGAAAAGCTGCTAGAGGAAAAAAACGAGATAAGAAGTTACCTTTACGAAATTAATGGCAGTGGCAGTGGCAGTGGCAGTGGGCAGTGGCAGTGGCAGTGGGCAGTGGCAGTGGCAGTGTGTAGTAAAGCCTTGATTTTTAATGCTAAAATTTTGCCTAAATATTGACCGTAAAAAGATTTCAATTTATTTTTTGTGGTGCCGAAGCTACGCTCCTTAAAGGAATTTGGGCGGAAATTTTAAACTTGCTTCCTTCAATTTAACTTAAAAAATAGCCCTTCCCTGTTGTAACAGAGAAGGGCTAACTATTTCCTTAGATGGCTGTTCTGAGTAGGTATGATAAGGCTACTCAGTCCAGCCGTCTAAGCTACTTTTAATGTCCCATTAATTTTAATGCGACATTTTGAGATGCACCCAAA
>JBGCFJ010000166.1:0-5127 GCA_045106885.1 Saprospiraceae bacterium | reverse complement strand
GCAGGTACTTTTAATGGTTGGAATGGTTCAGGCAGATTTCAAGATGATGATGGAGATGGACGGTATGAATTAACGGTGAATGGGTTTCAAGCAGGAGACAATATTGCTTATAAATTTCGCTTAAATGGAGAATGGAGTGGGCGAGAAGAATTCCCTGGAGTGGGCAATGACCGAATGTATACCGTAGGTAGTGAATCGGAGACTTTATTTCATTGGTATAATAATGAAACGCCACCGAATGCGGAATTAGTAGCTGATTTTAATGGTAGTTTAAGAGAATTTTACGAACAAGGTGTGATTACTTACTCCGACCGTTCTTCTGGTCAGGCGGATGCTTGGGAATGGGTATTTGAAGGAGGAACACCAAATGTATCTACTCAGAAAAACCCTGTGGTGCGCTATGATACACCGGGGAAATATAGTGTTCGTTTGCGAGTGTCTCAAGGAGAGAAAACAAATACGGTTGTCTTTGATGAATATGTGAATGTTTTAGCCCGAAATACAACGGATATTCCTTGGTGGAATGAAACGGTTTTTTATGAAATATTTGTCCGTAGTTTTAAAGATAGTGATAATGACGGGATTGGGGATTTTAAAGGATTGACCGAAAAATTAGATTATTTAAATGATGGTGACCCAACAACAACAGATGATTTGGGCATTACAGGAATTTGGTTGATGCCCATTCATGAATCAGGTAGTTATCATGGGTATGATGTGATTGATTATCGGTCGGTAAAAGAGCTATATGGTGGAATGGATGACTTTAAAGAGTTTTTGGACGAAGCACACAAAAGAGGGATTAAGGTCATTATTGATTGGGTGATTAATCATAATTCTAGTCAAAGTACCTGGTTTCAGAATGCCGTAACAGGACCGAATTCTGAATTTCGAGATTTTTACCGTTGGTCTGCTACCGACCCAGGTTATTCAGGACCATGGGGACAGCAAGTTTGGCACAGAAGAAATAACAATTATTATTATGGTTTATTTTGGGATGGGATGCCTGATTTAAACTTAGAAAATCCAAAGGTAAAAGAAGAAATATTTAATGCGGCAGATTTTTGGTTGGAAGAAGTGGGGATTGATGGATTTCGATTAGATGCGGTGAAATTTATGATTGAGGAAGGGCAGAAATTAGAAGATACGCAGAGTACTTATACCTTTTGGAAAGATTTTACCGCTAGTGTAAAAGCAGCTAACCCAGAAGCTTTTTCTGTTGGAGAGGCTTGGACAAACACGGAAACGGCAGTTAATTATGTCAAAGACGACCGAATTGATTATTGTTTTGAATTTGATTTGGCTGGAAATATTATGTACTCAGCAAATGAAGGAAAAGCAGAAAATATGTACCAGCAAATGCAAAAAATGTATAACATTTATCCACATTTACAATATGGTACTTTCTTGGCGAATCACGACCAGAATCGGATTATGAATAGTTTTGATAATGACGAATCTAAAGTGAAATTAGCAGCGGCGATGTATTTGACTTTGCCTGGGATTCCTTATATCTACTATGGGGAGGAAATTGGGATGGTTGGCGAAAAACCTGATGAATTTATTCGTCGCCCAATGCAATGGAATGGTGACCGAAATGCTGGTTTTTCTGAAGCTAATCCTTGGATTTCTGTGCATGGTGGTTATCCAAGATTTAACGTGGAAAGAGAGGCGGGTGACCCCAGTTCTTTATTGACGACTTATAAAAAATTGATTCAATTAAGGAATAAACTAAAACCTTTACAAGTTGGCACTTACGAACCCGTTACGACGAATAATAGCCGTGTATTTGCTTTTGTTCGACAACATGAAGGACAAGATGTTTTAGTGATTCATAATACCACCACTTCCGTTATTCGGAATTTAACTTTAGATTTTGGCAATGCGAATATTCCTACTGGTAGCCAATATTTATTTGACCGTTTAACGGAAGAGGCCCCACTTGCTATCAATTTGATAAATAATAAAGTGAGTATTGACCTTACTTTAGGTGGTCGAGGTACAAAGGTTTATGAGTTAGGACAAACGGTTTCTACAGAATATATTGATAAGCAATCTTATGTAAAATTATTTCCGAATCCTGTGGATGATTTATTAACGGTTGAAATTAAAAACCTTGATTGGCAAGAAACAGATTATACCATTAATGATGTACAGGGTAGGGTAGTAGCCACTGGAAAAATTGATTTGCGCAACCAGTTAGCGACTATTTCGACTGGAGCATTACCTGCGGGCATGTATCAATTGGTTTTGAAAAATGCGGAAATTGTACAGCAGATTTCTTTTGTGAAAGGGGAGTAAGAGAGAAAAGATGAAATATGAATGATAAACGATGAATTCGTTGTATTGAAAAATCCGTTGGAGGAATGACTTCCAACGGATTTTTATTTATGGCTCTTTGAAAAGCCTTGTAAAAAGTAGCTTAGACCTCTGGTCTGAGTAGTAGTTTAGGCTACTCAGACCAGAGGTCTAAGCTACTTTAGCTCTATTGCAATAATTTGTCAAAAGATTTCTTTTTGAACATTTTAAAGCAGCCAAGTGTTGATGCTATTAATCTATTGAAAAGGTATTTTAGAACTAAACCTAATTGCCTTTGACAAAATAGTTCATTATCAATCACTTTAAAAATATATGCGATTTCTCCTTTTCTGTCTTTTAATATTTGGCTTTGACCTAGTTGCCTTTCAAATAGTGCAGTTAGCGATACATGATTTTTCCAAGCCTGTAGTTTTAGGAATCACCATCGCCTATTGGTTAGTGCCTGTGGCTTTAATAGCTTGGATTTTAAGCAATCAATCAAAAGATACGGCGAGTTTAGCGAGTGACTCAGATAGTAGAATAACTAGGACTATTTTTCAATTATTTTATTTTGCTAAATTTTTGTTGCTGTTTATCTTTCTTTTACTTCAAATAGGAACTTTGCTCTTTGCTGGAGTTGCTTCTTTCTTACCTGATTTTAATTTTTCTAAGGATCATGCACCATTATTAGCTAAAATAGGCGTCTTATTGAGTGGATTCCCTTTGCTATTGATGATTTATGGGATGGCTAGAAATCGGCATAGATATAAAATATATGAAGTGAATGTGCCGCTCATTAATTTACCTAAAGCTTTGGATGGTTTAAGAATTGTGCAAATTTCGGATATACATTCGGGCAGTTTTACGGATAAAGCACCTATCAAAAAAGGCATTGAACTAATTAATGCGGCCAAAGCTGATTTGGTCTTTTTTACAGGAGATTTAGTGAATTCCATTGCCACAGAAATAGAACCCTATACAGATGTATTCGATAAAATAAGGGCAAAATATGGGGTGTTTTCTATTTTGGGCAATCACGATTATGGCGATTATGTTCGTTGGCCTAGCCAAGAAGCCAAATTGACTAACCTAAATCGGCTAATTCACTCACAAAAACAGATGGGCTGGCACTTATTATTGAATGAACATCGTTTACTAAGTATCAATGGCGAAAAAGTCGCTATTATTGGTGTTGAAAATTATTCTGCGAGTCCTCGATTTTCTAAATATGGAGATTTAGCAAAAGCGTATCAAGGTAGTCAATCAGCTGCATTGAAACTTTTGTTATCTCATGACCCTTCGCATTGGGACAACCAAGTTGCCCCTGACCGTCCAGATATTGCGATTACTTTTTCTGGACATACGCATGGTGCGCAATTTGGGATAGAAATTGGTACTTGGTTTAAATGGAGTCCTGTGAAGTATTTTTACAAGCAATGGGCTGGTTTATACCAAAAAGGGCAGCAGTTTTTATATGTCAATCGAGGTTTTGGCTATTTAGGTTACCCTGGGAGAGTAGGGATTTTACCCGAGATTACGGTCATGAACCTTAGACGTACCGAAAGTTAGCTAAAATAGTTGCTTTTGTATTTTCTAATCGCCTATATTTGTTGTTAAGGATAAGTTCTAAACGTACCGACGAATTCATTCGTCGGTACGTTTATATGGATTACGACGAATGAATTCGTCTATACATTGAGCGTTTACTGTTAAAGATAAATAACTATATGAATATCAATCAATTAATCTTTGGAACACTTTTACTTTTATTAACTGCTTGTGGTAGTGATACTACGGTTCAAGACCAGAAAGCATTATTAGAAGGTCGTTGGAATTTGATAGAAGGACAGCGAAATGGGAAAGTGACCGATTCGCTTAGAGATACTTATTTTGAATTTGAGGATGGTAATAAAATGTCTACAAATCTACCGATTAAAGGGGGAATGAATAGCCCTTACGATATTGTAGATAATGCCATTGTGCAAACTATTGTCAATGATATTCAAATCAAATATCAAATAGTTGAATTAACGCCTCAAGCCTTGAAATTAACGACTAATTTGCGAGGTTTTGATTTTGTGTTTTCTATGGAAAAGGCGAATGTTGAAAGTTTGAGTTCGCTTTGATAGGAGACGGGCTAATAGGATTATACCACGGATTAGAACAGATTTGATGGGTGATGGACTGATTTTTTCTTTGTGATGTAGCCTAATCTTTAAATTTGATAGAGAAATCCTTGCCTGTGACAGGTAGACGTAGAGAAAAATAGCCTATGAGACTGTTCAAATAACTGTGTTTAGGTAAAATTTTGATACTGAAAATCAAGCCTGTACTGCCTACTGCCACCGTTTACTGCCTACTGCCACTGCATTGTCTACTTAAAAATACTAAAATAAGTCTTCCCATAAGTCCGCATATTATCGAACCGTGGATGGTTTTCAAAATCGTGATTTGGATTATGTTCTAAGACAAACCAGCCTTTTTCTGCCAATAAATCATTTTCAAAAATCTTATCTGGAATAGTTGCCAAAGTTGGTAAAGGGTAGGGGGGGCCTGCGAAAATATAATCGTATTTTTGGTTGGCTCGTTCTATAAACTTAAACACATCGGCACGGACAATATTGATTTTGTCTTCAATGTCTAAGATACTCGCCGTTTTTTTGACAAAAGAAACGCATCCACCAAATTTATCTACATAAGTCACATCTTCGCAACCTCTCGAAATAAACTCATAACTGTGATTACCCGTTCCTCCAAATAAGTCTAATACCTTTATTTCATCAAAATAAAAGCTATTATTGATGACATTAAATAGCCCCTCTTTAGCAA
>JBGCFJ010000165.1:0-3656 GCA_045106885.1 Saprospiraceae bacterium | reverse complement strand
AGGTTCATTATGTATCACATTCCGTACCTAAAGGCACGGTAAAATAAGGATTAGCTTCCATTTTCTACCGACATAAAACCCCTAAAGGGGTTAATTTTTAGAATCACCACAATCCGTTACAATCAGGAAAATTTCAAATTGAAAATTGAAAATTATCCAATGCTTCGGCTATAATAGCATCTAGAAAATCACTTAGTTCCCAACCCATCGCTGCCACTTGTTGTGGAATAAAACTTTGTTCAGTCATTCCAGGAATGGTATTAATTTCTAATAAATGAAAAATACCGTCAATCAAGATATAATCTACTCGACACATTCCTTTACAATTCATCAGTTCGTAGATTTGTTTAGTTCTATTTTTACACTGTTCTGTTAAGGTAGGTGTGATTTCGGCAGGTGTAATTTCTACACTTTCATTTTCATATTTGGCTTTATAGTCGAAAAATTCATTTTCTGTGCGAATTTCTGTAATAGGTAGTATCATTATTTCTTTTCCTTTCCTGAAAATACCATTGGTAAATTCTTGCCCTTCCATAAATTGTTCAATAATTACCTCATCATCGAATTGGAAGGCTTTCTCCGTAGATGTTCGGATACAATGTTCATCTAGAACTTTGGTAACTCCATAACTACTACCATTTTTATTCGGTTTGACAAAAAGCGGAAAACCCATACTTTTAATGTCCTCAATATCGAGCGGTTGGCCTCGTCTGACTAACCTAGAATCTGCCATTGGAATGTCGTAAGGTCTTAAAAAATCCTTGGTATGTTGTTTATTAAAGGTCAAGGCACTGACAAAATGGTCGCAGCCTGTACATGGAATACCGAGTAATTCAAAATAGCCCAAAATGCTGCCGCTTTCTGCTGGATGCCCATGTAGCATTAGAAAAACTAAATCAAAGGTGATTTTTTTCCCTGCTTTTTTTAACGAAAAGTCATTTAAGTCTAATTGTGTATTTGTTGTTTGTTCAGTAAAACGCTTTTCATTTAATTCAATAAGGTAGCTTTCGTATTTATTTTTATTTAGAAATTGATGAATTGTTTGAGCACTTTTTAAGGAAACGCCTCTTTCGGCGACATTGCCTCCTGTAAGAATGGCTATATTGAGTTTTTTCATATCAAAAGTATTAAATAAAGCACCACATTTGTGAAAGAAAATGAAGTTAGAATAAGGAAGTCGCAAATTTAGAATAAAACCAATTAAAATACGAGTTGAATGTAGTTAGATTGATAAATTCCAATATAACAATAAACGATTTTTAATAGAAAGGGAGGTGGTCTAGCTGGATGATGCTAAATAAGCTAGTTGTGTTAGAAACGTGGACGAAATTATTAAAAAAAGATTATATAAGTACGAATAATGAAAATTATTTAAGTTAAAAAATAATGAAAATGTGACTCTGGATTTCCTAGTTTTTTCTTAATATCTTTTATTTTTCTATAAGTGAATTTGTACCGAGATTTCCACTAGGTTAAAAGTGGGATAAAGTCAACTTTAAACAGGGTTAAATGTGACGGGGCTAATTGAGTTTTTTCTATATATATCTATAGTAAATATTTTATTTTAAACGTTTTGTTGTGACAGAAAATAAAACTTTATTTTTTCTAAAAAAAATCACTTTTTCTTAGAGAAAAGTTACTTTTTACTGAATTTTTCAGTCAGAAATGATATATTTTAACAAATAGTTTAGTCATAATGGGTAGAATTAACAAAATTTACTATTTTCGCTAACTAATATACATTTACTCACAGTAATTTATTCATAATTGCAAACTAAAATCCAACTATGAGAGTAAGAGTCTTTCGCCGTGAAGGTAACAATCAGTATTACTTCCAATTTTTGAGAGATGACGGCCAAGTTATCCTAAATAGTGAAGGCTATACTACTGAGACTGCCCGAGACAATGGCGTTCAATCTGTTATTAATAATGCCGGTAATGCGGATAGATATGAAGCTCACAGTAATGATGGGGGCGGATTTTATTTTATCCTTAAAGCGGGCAATGGTCAGGAAATTGGCCGAAGTGTTACCTTTCGTAAAGAAAAAAGCCGAAATAGCGCTATCACCCTTATGCAAGGCGAAGCTGCAAGTGTTGAAGGTGGCGGAGGCGCTGGAATTACAACAGCGGCTGCTACTGCAACTACTGTTCAAAAGGTAGTTGAACCTTATAAAGCATCAGGAAATGAGGATAATTACAAGCCTTTGAATTTTTACGAAACTCGGATAACGGGTGTAGATAATGGGTTTGATTCTTTTTCTGAAGGCGATGAGCATTATTTTACTTATAACTTAGGTGGTAATGTTTACTTAATTAGTGAAGGATATGGTTCTACTGGTGCTAGAGATAATGGCATTCAGTCGGTGACGAACAACATGAATAATGAGGCACGTTACCAAAGACAACAAGACCCTAAAGGTCATTTCTTTTTTAATCTAAGAGCTGGTAATAATAAAGAAATTGCGACTAGCCGTTGGTTTGATGGTCAAGGAGATATGGATGCCGTGGTTGCTAGAATGATAGCAGGTCTTGGCTTAGGAGGAAGACGAGTAGAAGAAGGTACGACCTTGCAAGCAGCTAATAGAGATGCAAATATTGCTATTGCAGCACCACCTGAACCAAGAGAATCAGGACCTAAGAAGAAAAGAAAGAAAAGAGATACCCCTAAGAAGCCAAAAGCTGAAAAGGTTTATGTTGCTAATGGCAATTACCTTTGGAATGATTTGACTTATCAAATTTTCCGAAGTGGAAATAATCGTTATTATTTTACCTTTAAGACATCTGAAGAGAAGACTTTATTCCTTAATTCAGATGTAAGAGGATTTGAAACACAAGAACAAGCGCAAGCTGTTGTTGACCAAATTATGCTTTATGCTCCTTATGAAGACAACTTCGAGGGGAAGCAGGCTAGAAATGGAAAATACTACTTCTATATTAAAGGAGCAGAAGGTAAAAATATAGGAAAGAGTTTCTTTTATGGAACTGCTGAAAGTATGCAATCTGCTGTAGGGTTATTACTTGGTAGTGAAGCTCAAATGGCAGCATTGAAAGGAAGAGCTGCTAATGTCAATGAAGATGAATACTTAGAATGTAGTGCTTATGTAGCTGATACAGATGGCTTCCATAAATTTACACATGAAAATGGAGAACACTACTTTGGTTATAACCATGGTGGTAAGACTTATTTGCGTTCAGAAGGCTATACAACTACAGCTGCTAGAGATAATGGAATTGCATCAGTTCAAAAGAATTCACCTTTAGAGGCTAGGTGGAAGACTATGCAAGATGAGGAGGATAGCATGTGGTATTACGCACTTCGAGCGGGAAATAATCAAGAAATTGCTCGTAGTTGTGGATATGAATCAGAAGCTGTTATGAATACAGCTTGGGGATGGGTGAGAGGAGATGAATCCACATTAGGTGCAAATGCACAGTTTATCGGTGGAATGTGGTACTCTGGAGGATGGGTTAAGAGGAAAGCGGAAGAGGAAGCTGCTGCAAAACGTGTTGCTGAAGTTGCCGCTGCTGCTAAGAAAGCGGAAGAGGAGGCTGCTGCTAAAAAAGCTGCTGCTGCTGCTGCACTTGCCGCAAAACAAAAAGCGGAAGAAGCAGCTGCTGCAAAGCGTGCTGCTGCGGCGGCTGAGGAAGCGGAAGAA
>JBGCFJ010000164.1:0-8664 GCA_045106885.1 Saprospiraceae bacterium | reverse complement strand
ACCTTATAATGTGGCCCCATGGAATTATGCAGGAACAGAAGGAAGTGGAATGGATTACAAAACTGTAGGCAATGCCAAAGCAGGGTATAGTTCGACGGTAGTTGATTGGGTCTTGGTTTCTTTAAGAACAGGAACAGATAGATCAACGACGGTTTGTACTAGAGCAGCGCTATTGCACGCAGATGGACAGATTGAGTTTATGTCAGGAAGTGATTGTTGTGCTATTAATACAGCGCTAAGTTACTATGTAGTCATAGAGCATCGCAATCACTTAATTGTCATGTCACATCAGGCAATGCCTGTGGTTGGCGGAACCATTACTTATGATTTCCGAACTCAGCAATCTTATGAAGGCTTGCTTGGATTTGGACAAAAGCCTCTTGGGTTAGGCACTTATGTGATGTATGCAGGAAATGGAGATCAAGCGAGTGGAAGTAATGGTAATAGAATTTTAAATATCATTTCTTCAGATAAGGACTTATGGTTAGAGGAGAATGGAGATCATAGTAGTTATTACTTCAATGATTTTGATTTGAATGGCGATGTCAATGTTCAAGATAAAAATCTTTGGCTAGAGAATAATGGAAAATTCTCGGATGTCAAATGGGAAAATTAATAGCATAATTTTAAAACACTTTTTAATGCACGGAATAGAACCGCTCTGGTTTTATTCTGTGCTTTTTTGAAATGATCACAATTTGTATATTCAAGCAATAAAAAAATGAAAAAATACTTATTTTTTTTAACGAGTGCACTCCTTTTGGTTAGTACGATAACCATTTTTGCACAAAATCATTACAATATCCGCCTATCGCCCAATGAAGTTTCTCCTCTTGGCAAAGTCTGTTACGATATACAACTAGCAAGTGCAGATGGAATAGATTTGAATTTGGCGGGACAAAATTACCGTTTATATTATGATGCCAATCAATTGAGTTATGACAAAGCTTCTAGTCAAATTTTACTACCTGAAGAAAAATATACCGCTTTGGCCATTAAGGACAATCTGCAAAATATAGATGCTAGCGGGGCAGGATCACTTGAATTTAACCGTCATTTGAGTTTTCTAAATATAGGAAATGATTTAAAAGACGAAGAAAATGGAGGAACTATACTACCTGCAGACGGTAACTGGATAAGCACGGCTAATGTTTGTTTTAAACTCAAAGAAAATGATAATCAAGCAGCAATGGCTAAAAAATTTAATGTTTATTGGGCCAGACCAACATTAACACAATCTTATGCTACTGCTTATGTAGAAATCGCAGAATGGACTGGTCCTGAACAAACTAGGCCAGCCAAAGCGGGTATGTATGTTGACCAAGAGTTAAGCACTTCTTTAGAAACATTAGCGAATAATACATTATCTGTATATCCGAACCCGACTAAAGATAAAGTCTTCATTAAATACGAAGGAAAAGAGGCATTCTTCTTGCAGGTTTATAATGGAATTGGACAATTAATGTTAACTAATAAATATCCGGCAAATAGTACTAACCCTAGTGTTGATTTAGGAGATTTAGCTGCTGGCATGTATCAATTAAGAATCAATACAGCTACTAAGCAAATAGTGCAAAAAATAGAGAAGATATATTAGTATTCATTTTTTTACCCCAAAAATTGATAAAACTCAATTGAATTTGCTACCCCCATAAAAAAACGAAATAAATATAGGTAAGTCCCCCTTAGAACCGAATAAATTTCAAAACTTCTTTGTAGGGGATTTTGAGGTTGAAATTTATAGACCTTTTAAAATCTGTTTTGGTAGGGGTAGTGTCAAGTTTGGAATTAAATATAATTTTCGGCGATAAATGGAACAGCAAAGGCCATATAAATTGGCAAGAGTATAAAGCAGGAGAGGCGAAAATTATATTTGATTACGAATCTTACGAATAATATCTCTAGTAACTTGGTATGTTAAGCATTTGTCAGTTTCTTCTCTAATTTTACGAATAGTGAGGTTAGTTGTAGTTGAGCCAAGCGAGCCAAGCGTTTTTCAAACCTAGGCATCCCTATTAGAATTAAACCAAAACGATACTTGTCATATAGATGTCGAAGCTGTTCTAAAGATTTGAAAGATAAGCAATCACTTTCATCTACAATCACCAATGGGCAATTATACTCTACACCCCGAATCAATTTTGTAGGGTCTGAAAAACATCTGACAGCCTGAAGTAGCGCAATAATCATTATGAAAAATAATACTATAACACACAAACTAAACTTATCCCCGAAAATTGTTGGGCACTTTAATTTTTCAATAACATTAATTATTTTATGTAGCCAAGTATCTATTTTTGCACAAAGTCCTGGAGGAGTCTCTACAGATTTGGCTATTTGGTCAAAAGCAAATGCAGGTACGAATACCACTACTGACGGAGCAACCGTTTCTTCTTGGGCCAATCAGGTAGGAGGAACTTTGGTGCCAACTACTTTTATTACACATACCTTACCATCTACCTTCACTGAGCAAGGTCTTAATTTTAATCCTGGGATTAAAATGGTAGCAGGTGCTGGTATGGGACAGGATGGTGCTTACTCCGCTTCCGTAACTAATTCGGGAGCAGAACTTACACATATATATGTTGGTAAATTATCCGCTGGTGAACCAATAAAAATTGGCTGGAATGTGCAAATGGCCGCTACGGATGCATCTGTTAACGCTTTTTCTACTGCTATTAATTCAACGGGGGCTTATATTAATTCTACTACTTCTGCGGGATTTTTTAATTACCCTGGAGATATTAATAATACAAATCATTTTAATCCTTCTAATCCTATCCTTTTTGGTTTAGCCTATACTCAAGGAAATAATCTACAAGAATATCGAGCGAATGGTTTTAGTATTCCAACAAACTATAATGTACTATATACTAATAGAGGCAATAACTTCCTCTTGCACGCCGATTTGGATGTAAATGGAGATAAAGGTGGATGGGATTATAACGAAGTAATTTCTTACGAAAGACGCCTTACCCCGAATGAAATCCAACGAGTAGAATCTTATTTGGCCATAAAATATGGCTTGACCTTGCCCTATAATTATTTAGCAGCGGATGGTACAACGATTTATGATGCGGCTTCCTTTGGGGTAAATATAACAGGTATTGGTCGAGATGATATGCAAGATTTATATCAAAAACAGTCCAAATCTACGAATGGTAGTGCTTTGGTGACCATCGGGATTGAAAATACTATCGCTACGACGAATATTGGCCATACAGGTAGTTTTGATGCCAACAATGAATTTATCATTTTTGGTTCAAATAATGAGTTGACTACTTTTTCAGCGCCTTCTTTTTCAGGCCCTTGTTATGTTCCTGAATCAGTAGACGCTTTATCTGACCAGAGATGGAAATTACAAGAAACGGGAGCTGTAGCGAGTACACGGATAGAATTACCACTTACCTACTTTTCAAGTAGTGTAATCACAGCTAATCCAATATATTTAGTTTATGCAGATGACGCTGCTTTAAATACAAATAGCGTTTCTGTACAAGGAACAGTTGATGGTAGTATTGTGTATTTCAACGTAGATTTTCCTACTAACAGTACCGTATATTATGGTTTTGCAGGTAGTATTACGGTTTCGCCTTGCCTATCTTGTACAGGCGGAAATCAATATTTTAGCCCAGGGGAGGCATTTGGTTATTCTTGTGCTGGTACTGCTCAATCTACTAACTCCGTTACAGGCGTAACAACAACTGAAGGAAACGCAGATATTACGGCTGATTTATCGGTCACCTTTCCCGCAGGCGTCAATGAATATGTCCCTCCATGTTGGCCAAGACGATATGGCAAATGGTTACAACTTATTCGTTATGACGGGGAAGTCGGTGCGTCGGGAGATGTTATTTATCGAACAGGACTCAACCAATCGGCTAAACCTTCTTTTGATATCGGTGGTATCGATAATTTTATCGGACAAGCTGATGAAATTGAAATCATTGGTTATTGTGGTGGTGCGCCAGTACCTAATGCTTTCACCACTTCTTTAAAATATCCAAGTTCAAATACCTATGGTGCTACCTATGGTACTGTTGACCCAACCGCAAGCGGTGGAGATGCCCGAACAAACTATAATTTTTATGCCAGTCCTTATTGGAAATACGGAACTTTACATGTTGAATTTACCCAAGCAGTAGATGAAATAGAGGTGAGATGGCGGCAAAAATCTCGAACTTATAGTTTTGATTATTATCAATATTTATACATCGGACCGATGACGTTGAGTTGTCCTTTTGTGCCAGCTTGTAGTCAAGCAGATGAAATCTATGCGAATATTCAATTTGACCAAACATCTTATAGCACTTGTGATACGGCTACCATGTATTTAAAATTAATCAATCGAGGATGTGGTATTCAAACTATCGACCTACAGAATAGCTTACCAGCAAATGCTAATTATATCGCAGGTTCATTAAATCCAGATATACTAATCGTAGCGGGCGGTAGTATTGGTACCATCAACGGATATGGAAATACAACTACTTTAGCTATCCAAGATATTGCAATCCCTTTAGGAGAATTTACACTACCGATTCAAGTAACTGGAACTGGTGCTATTACAGGTACACTCGTTCAAGCTACTTTTCAAGTAAATGGTGGCGCAACAGGTTTGAGTAATTGTGGAAGTAGTGGAACGCCTTTAGCTTTTGTCGTCGAAACACCTCCCTACATTCCAGAAATAAGCCTTTCGGCAAGCGAAGATTGTTATGATACTGGTGAAAAGGTTACCTATACATTGACGTTTAATAATACGAGTGGTTCGGCAGCAAATCCGATAAATCTAAGTACCCTTTTGGGTGCAGCATTTACGGTGGATAATGGAACAGTAGTTTATTCAGCGCCAAGTATGACGAGCGATGGTAACTTTATATCCAATGAATCAGCAGGGATAGGAATATTAGATTTACAAAATTTAATGATTGCTTCTGGTACGTCCACCATTCAAGTAACTACTTCTGCCAATAGTTCAGCAGATGATGCAAATGTTTGGGTAGAAATAGTCGGAGATGTAGCAAATAATTGTGCAGTAGCAACTGCAAAGTCGGATAGCTTAACTGTTGTGTTTTATTGTGTAGATAAGGACGGAGATGGTATTGCCAATACGGATGAAATTGGTACAGAATACGATTCCTGTGAACCTGTTCAATTTCCAGGCTATACGGGCTATGATGCTACCAATAAAAATTGGGCAGCGGCAGACTGCGATGGAGACGGCATACTTAATGGCGAAGAGCATACCAACGGAACCGACCCTTATCTAAATGATTGTGCAACAGATATTATAAAACCAGTACTGATTAAAAATTAAGTAATTGGGGTACGAGTAATGGTAGGATGGGTAGCCAGCGAGTTATTCCCTGTTATTGAGAGTACTTTTCCAACTACCTTCCTCCAAACCGCTCGTGCGAGTTTCCCAGCAAGCGGCTTTCCAGTAATCGGGGTACGAGTAATGTTAGAACAGAAACTTACTCTAAGGATTTGATTATTTTAGATTTTATAGTTCTTTGATTTTTGTAAATCATTGATAGTCAACAGAAAAAATCATAAAATGACTTAATTTCTTAGAGTACAATAAAAGGTATCAATTTGTTGAGTTTTTTGAACTCTTTTCGCAATAGCATTACTTTCGGCAAATAAGCCGAACTAATTGTGGGAATCAATAAAAAATAGAGGAAAGATATGAACACACTAAAAACCACATTCCTTTTGTTATTAATCCTACTATCTGGAGTAAGACTGCTAGCCCAGGATACTGAGGATGCCAATAGCGACTTTGAGATTGTTCCTTATGCGAGTGGCATTGAGGTCATCAACACGCTTTTTGGTCAAGATGTATCTTCTTTAGTTAGCGATGTCAAATTAGTCGGTGGTGGATCGACGGTGACTAGCTCTCAAATCGGATTTTATAACGACTTAGATACTCGATATAACGAAGTCAGTGCGGGATCTGGTTATGGCGTTGTTTTTTCTAGCAGCTATATCGACGATGGTTATACTAGTATGACTATCAACAATAATCCAAGTGACGAAGATTTTCACGACGGAGCAGGCAATAGCGACGCTGACTTCAATGATGGAACAGGTGCTTTAGACGTAGCGTCTATAACCTTTACCATTAATTTACCTGAGGCTTCGGATTTTAATATTATCGGTATTTTCGCTAGTGACGAATACCCTGAATTCGTGGGAGCGAGTGTAAATGATGCGGCCAAAATCTTTGTAGATGGAGTTAATATTGCACTAGTCAACGGTTCAGAATTAAGTGTCAACACTGTCAACACTATCCTTAACAAACAATTCTTTATTAATAATGATTTGTTTGGTGGAGGAAATATACCTATTGCTTATGATGGCATAACTAAACCTATCACGTTTTCTACCTCTTTATCTGCTGGACCCCATACTATTAAAATAGGTGTGGCCGATAGAGGAGATAGTTTTATGGGCTCTGCATTTTTCTTTCAAGGAGGTTCATTAGATATTCCAGGATTGCCTGAACAACCCGAACCTCCAGTTTCCCCTTGTAGTTACGTTGACATTAATTGTACCACCTCTTGTTATAGCGAGGCTTTTTTATTACAAGGAGACCCCAGCCAATTGATTGCTATAGATTTGACAACAGGAAATTCTACTATTTTAGGCACCTTGCCTAGTAAGGTAAATGCCGCTGGTTTTAATTCTACTGATGGATTTATTTATGCAATGCAAGGAGGAGATTTAGTGCGAATTAATAATGATTTGTCGCTCACCGTTATTGATGTTCCGGGCTTACCAGGTAGTGCACGAGGAGATATTAATGCCCAGGGACAATATGTAAGTTTAAGTGGAGGCGGTACGGCTTATGTTGTAGATATCAATGCAGGAGCTATTATAAATCAATGTGATCTTGATTTACCAAGCACATCGGCAGATATTGCTTTTAGTCCGATTGATAATTTTGCCTATATCATTGAAAATAATAATGATATTCTTTATCGTCTAAATATCGATAATTGTGAATTGACCTCAGTAGGACTGATTACAGGAATCCAAGGGTCAGGAAATTTTGGCGCTTTTTATATGGATAACGAAGGAAATCTATATATGTCAAGAAATGGAGATGGAAATATTTATGTAATCAACACCCCACATACTGGTAATACTGTTGCTAACTTATTTACAAGAGGTCCTGCGTCTTCCAATAATGATGGTGCTAGATGTTCTTTGGCTAGTGTGGACGGTTCTTGTTCTCAAACTGCTAATATTCAACCAAGCGGAGTCACTTCAATCAATGGGGTGGAAATTACGTCAACAAGTACTGGAAGTGTGGAGGCTTATACCCCTTCTAGTACTTCTTGCGGTAATGTTACCATCACTGGAAATGCTTTATGGGTGGGACAAAATGGGGATTGGACAGTTCAATTGGATTTTGATGAGCCTGTTAACAATTTAACCCTATTACTAACTAATACAGGCAATGGAGGCAATGAGAATTTTAATTTTAGCACTAATTCAGGTGCCCTAACTATAAATGATTTGGGTTCCTGCTTTTCTACTATTTCAGGACAACAGATTCTTTCTGGTCAAGGCGCTCCCTCAACAGGAGCTGGTGGGGAATTTGTAATTTCAGGAGTGCCTTACACAAGTCTTATGATAAGCGGCACTGGAGGTGCTGATGGTTCGTACATGGCTATTTGTGAAGCATCTATTCAATCAATGTCTGAGCCACCAGCACCTTGTGATCCAGTCGCATCTGGAAACATAGACACGGATGGCGATGGCATCAGTGATATCTGTGATCTAGACGATGATAATGATGGTATTTTAGATACGGATGAGTGTTCTAATACATCTATTCCTCTATTTAAAAATGCAGATTTTAATGCAGGAGGGAATCCAACTGACATTGGTCAACTGAATCTTGCGGATGGTTGGTTTAATGTTTCTGAAGATAGTAGTGTTGAGTATATGAGAAAAGATCATTTCATTGGACAAGGAGGAGCTATAGGGTATGCTTACCGTTCCCGTGATGGTGGTGCTTGGGCTGGTTTCGTAACCCCTCCTTCAACTAGTAGCAACTATTTTGAATATATCGGTGGCGAAACAATCAATCCTATTACTACCGGATCTTATAATTTGACACTAGAAGTAGGTTCTACTTATGATGGTTATCTTTATGGTGGAGCTTTTACTCAAGATATTGTAATCTATGGGGTTCCTAATGCTAATGATTTACCTTATGCTGGCGCTGATTATATCATGCGTGCAGGTATCAATGCAGTAGAACTAGGACGAAAAACGGTCACCCGTTCACAAGATGGAGTATGGGCAGATGAAACCATTGCATTAACGGTTAATGGTACTTTTGAAGTGCTATTAATCGGTGGGGATAATGCTGTAGTACGTGCCGGGAAATTGTATCAGTACGTTTTAATAGATAACCTAAGATTTTTTGGTGACGGAGTAACTAGTAATTGTGATACTGATAATGATGGCATCCCTAATTATTTAGACCTCGATTCGGACAACGACGGATGTCCAGATGCGCTAGAAGGAACGGCAAATCTGGTGTATGCTAATCTAAAAGCCGACGGAAGTATCAATACTACGGTAAACAATAATGGTATCCCAATCATCGCTGGCGTAGGTAGCGCAGGTGCTGGTACATCGGGCCAA
>JBGCFJ010000163.1:0-3446 GCA_045106885.1 Saprospiraceae bacterium | reverse complement strand
TTCATAATTCCCCGTTCCTCCATTGCCTAACATGGCAATAGTGCCATCCGCAGTAATCGAACAAGATGCCTCTGTAGAAGAAGCTACTAAAACAAGGGCTGGAGTATTAAATTGAATTGGATTGTTGGTATAAGTCGTTTCGCAAGTGCCATCGGCATTCTTTACTTTAATGGTATATGAACCATTCCCTAATCCAGTAAAATTGCTTAAATTATCATACGTCTCTCCATTGTCAATACTGTAGATATAACTTCCATTTCCACCAGAAGCAAATATGTTAATGCTACCATTTAGCGCCACATTACAAGATGGTGCAATCGTGCTTAAACCAATATTGATGGCGTTCCCCGTAAAAGCAATTGGGTTTGTGTTATAAGCAGTTTCACAAGTTTCATCGGTGTTCCGAACTTTCAACGTATAATCGCCATTGATTAAATTTTCAAAAATATTATTTGTTTGCCAATTTAATCCATCATCAATGCTATATTCAAAGGCTCCTGTACCACCTGAAGCGGAGGCGATAATTCGATTGGTTTCATCATTCTCACAACCACCTCCTTGTGTTCTAACCATAACATGATAAGCTCCTGTATCTAAGGTCGCAAAAGTCGCATTTGTCAACCAAGTTGCACCACTATCAATACTATACTCAAAAGTACCTGTTTCTCCATTTAAAGTAACGGCTATACTTCCTAATGCTCCACCAGTACAAGGAGGGGCTATTGAAGTGACTGTATAATTTAGCGTACTTTCACTAATTGTCACTGGATTATCCACATAAGCATTTTCACAATTCCCATTACTATTTCTTGCTAATACATAATAATCCCCACTCGGTAAATTTGTGAAACTGCTAGTTGCTAACCAAGTTTGGCCACTATCAATACTATAATTAAAAGTACCAATACCACCAACTGCGGAGACATCAATAGTACCATTCGTTCCAGTCGTACAAGACACATCTGTCTTGTCTACACCGATATTAATTCCTTGGGTGGAAAATACAATGGTATTGGGATAGCTCGTTTCGCAAGAGCCATCTGCATTTCGAGCTTTTACAGTAAAAATACCATTCCCTAAACCAGTAAAAGTGCCATTGGTTGTCCAATTAGCCCCATTATTAATACTATATTCATAGGATCCTTGTCCGTCACTTGCCACTACCGTAATTTGTCCATCTAAAGTAGTATAACAAGAAGCAGGAATACTACTGGTGACGTTTACCGTAATCCCAGGTTCTGCAATCGTAACGGGGTTATTACCATAAACTTGTTCACAAATATCATCTCTTACCTTAATCGTATAATTACCGATACCTAAATTCAAAAAGGTATTGCTATTTAACCAAGTGATGCCATTATTAATACTATATTCTAGATTTCCTGTGTTATTTGAAGCGTTAATGATAATACTGCCATTGTCTCCTCCACAAGTCGTAATAGCTGTTTTAGTAACACCGTCGAGCATTAAATCACAAGCAGGTGCGCCCATACAATTTGCACTACCAGGTTGGTAAGCACCACTATAGGCATTTGTTTGCCCAAAATTGACAATGGTTATCTGACTCCCTACATTCACCTCAGGGTCTTGTATTCTAAGCAGGTCATTATCATTGTCCATTAATTCTACTGCTCCTGCACAACTCATGGAATTCGCAAAGGTAAACAAGTTAACTTCTAAGCCTGGGGTAAATACAATATCACTATTTGGACTATTTAGTGTAAACACAAAATAATCTCTATCCAATTCACCGACAGGATTAATAAAGGTACCTGAGCTTGACCAAAATCCAGTTTGATTGCTAATGGCAGTTGGCACTAATTGTCCAGTCGGCGCAATTAAAGTAATCGTGGCAGAAGCTAATATATTATCTGAAGGTTGAGAAAAAGGACCAGTCTCCGAATAGAGAGAGACCTGATAGTGGGTACTATCACCAGAAAGGGCTACTTTAAATCGTACTTGTGCATTTAATTTTCCGAATAATGCTAGCGCACAAAGGAAAAACAATGTTTTTAACCAGTATTTGTTTGGCATAACAACAGTTATATTAAGGTGTCGAATCTTTAAAACAAAGCCTTTTGATTCTTTTACTGTTGTACTAGTACTTGCGAAAATTATTAACTCATCCTTATTATTTGGCTAAATTATTTGAGATTAATTCCGCTAAGTTTTAGTACATTTTAAAATTAAAATACTTATAACTACTTAATTAACTGATACTTATTTAAACCCACTAGTAAAATAATGTTGTTTTGGTTTTATTAATCTACTAGTTTATTTAATAGCTTATCAAGTGGGCTATAAAAATTTTGTTGCTAAATTGAATTAGGTGAGGCAATTGGAAAACGATGAATGATAAATGATGAATTCGTAAAAAATTAATCATTTAATACTTCCTTTTCTTTCGTAATAGTTATGAATAATATCCGCTAAAAAATGGGTAATTATTGTTTTTTACTATTACGTTTTCTTATTTGTGTAAGGTGTGTTGTAGTTGGCAACATCCAAAAAGATGCGCTTTTAAGAGACTGAAAATAGGTGGAATTGGAAGAAAGATTATTATGCTTTCTCCCAAAAAACTAATATTCTATAATGCACTGTTCAACAATGAATTCGGTAAATAGAAAATTGAGGAACAGCGCTTAATTTATAACCAATTTATAAAAAGGTGATAAATATATTAAAAATTGTTATCATGTATCTTTTTTCAATTACCATGCCAGTCAAGTGTTTTTAGAAAATAAATATTATTTTTTTTAATATATATATATTGTTGAAAAATAAAAAAGGCTACCGAACGAATCGGTAGCCCGATCTACAGCACGTGCTGTAGACTTGGGGGGTAATATGTATTTTAACAACCTCAATTGCAACCTCAACTTCAAATTAAAAGAAAATCAAATTATGGTAGATTTGAAGATACTAAGTAAAATTCAATTTTAAACCACCTTCAGCGGGAATTTGAGGTTGAATTTGAATTTGAGATTAACAATTATCGACATTTTAAAATATCGACAATTTGTTGGTTTTAAATTTTGCGTAAGCGCCTAACTACTCAGATAAATTTAAGTTAACAACTTTATTCTAACAAATTAAACTATACTCGTCAAAAGAACTCTGTGTCCCCTGTGTACTCCGTTCCTCTGTGGTAAAAATAAACTATGCTCGTCCAAGTAAA
This sequence comes from Saprospiraceae bacterium, assembly GCA_045106885.1. GTDB lineage: Bacteria > Bacteroidota > Bacteroidia > Chitinophagales > Saprospiraceae > JAFMDF01. The sequence continues at coordinate 268 of JBGCFJ010000163.1, read as the reverse complement.
AGATGTTAGTTTATTTTTGTCGTATTACTTATTACTTGGGTTTCGGTAGAAATTAAAGAGGTAAATAAAATTAAAACAATATTATATTCTTTAATTAGTATTAATTTAGGCTAAATACAGAAGAATATGTCGTTTTACGTTATTTACGTTAACTGAATTTAATATTTTTTATTTTATTAAAATTAATTTTATACTTTTTGTTTTTATAAAATACGAAAAAGCAATTAAAACTAGTCTAAATCTTTTTTTTACAAAAAATATTACCGAA
>JBGCFJ010000162.1:0-7436 GCA_045106885.1 Saprospiraceae bacterium | reverse complement strand
GTTTGTAAATATAATGTTTATGAACTTGACCTTTTTTACGCTATGTGCAAACAACCCCAAACTGTTGAATTGGCACTAAAATCAATACAATAAAGCATTGAACCATGAAAATAAAAGTGGGAGGTTTTAGCCTTTTGTGCAGCTAGACCCAAATAAAGATGGAAATGGCTTTAATGTAGTAGTCCCAGGTTTTTCTTCTGGTGAGAATGGGGCATTAACCGAACTTTTTGGAGGTAGAGGAGCAGTTTTAGCTGAAGAGGTTTTTCACGCAACTCAATATCTAAAAGGAGATGTAGAGGCAGTCAAACGAAATGGTATTTTTGGACTCAAAGCGGCAAAAGGAACAACAACAACTTTAATAGAAGCTGATGCAAAAATTTTTACTTCCAATAGTGGAATGGCAAGATTAACCTCCAATTCTTATGTCTCGGGATATACGATACCAACTATGGCTGGGTTGATTAAAAAAGAAAATGGAAATAGACGAAATGTGGGTTTAATTTTATTACAAGGGGCTTCTAGAATAGTTAATTCTACACATGGGGATAAATCACCAATCACCATTAATTATAGAAAGTCTTATTCTCCTTTTTAACAAAGTAATATGAAAAAAATAAAGTTTACTATTTGGTGTCTTCTTATTTTTAGTGGACAGCAAATATTTTCACAGAATGAATACAATCCTAATTTTGGGTTAGATGTCTATGGTATGGACATTATCATTCGAGAAAAGATAATATCAGATAAATGTGATTGTTGCACTAATACAAATTTTAAATATAATTGCACATTATTTAAAATTGATATTCAAGAAGTTTTTCTACATAGAGATTCTTCTGTTTTTGTGAACGCAAAAGAACTTAAATCTGTAAAATATTTAATTATTCCCGATACTTTCAGTTTAGATAAGAATTCTCTTAACCAACAACTTACTCTTTTTGCTTACAACACTTGCTCAAAAGAAATTTTAGTTGCTACTCAATTATTATTAGAAAGACCAGAATTAAAGTATAACTACTCTCTTTTCCCATATGTGAGTGAGTTAGCTATTTGTCCTAAATTAAACTTATGGCAAAAAATCCTTGTTTTTTTTAACATTAATAGAACTAAAATATATGCTAAGACTAGAGATAATCCTATGAGGTACTCTAAATTTGTTAATGCCGTTGAAGCACACTTTAATGAAGACTATGATTAACTATTCACCTTACAATGTAAGCATCCTTTAAAGTACATATTTCCCTACGAAAAAGTTATTCCTATCTTTGTAGTATGAAAAAATATCAAATTAAATCTAAATCGGAAGCAGGTCTAGGGGACCAATTAGGGTAATATCGCACAAAAGTCGAAAACGTCCCATAACTAAATATAGCCGTTGAAGCTATTGCTTTAAGGCAAATTTTGGACTAAGACCATAATGATATAATGATTTTATAGCTATACATGAGCATTTTGTATGGTCATATCCTATAATTTTAACGGTCCTTATCACCATAATGGCTTTTTGGAAGCGAATCGCTATCAATTTAGGCGAAAATAACGCCTATGAAACATTTTCTACTTTTGTTCGATTTTACCCAATACCCAGCGTGCGAAATAAATCCTTCTTTTTTCCTGCAAACCATTTCCTTTTACTATCAAAAAGACTTATCTTTTCACACCTTAAAAAGAAACTGCGAAGTAAAAATTATAGCTTAAATAAAACGGGAATTTTCGAAAAAACTATTCCTCCAAAAAATCAAAAACAACCTGTAGGTTCTGTTTAAGCGTTGGCGGCAAACCTTTATTATTAAACCATTCCCAGATGAGTGCTTCCATCCAAGTCGCTTTGTGTTTTTTGCCTATGTTTTTGCCAAACATCGCAACCGATGGGTCTTGTTCTTGATGGAGTTTATCGAACATGGCTTCCAGATTAGCGTCACTTTCGACTCGCTGCAACCAACGAGATTTAGCTTCGCTGCTGCTTAATTTATCGGTTAGGTAAGCCGCCAGTTTTATTAAGGCGTCTCCCGCTTGGGCTTCCATATCCACCGTTTTCCAATTCACGGCTAATTCAGGATGATTCGCTTTTAGTGTTTTTAAGGCAGCAGCAGCGGCATTATTTTGAGCGACTAGTTTAGTTGCGCCTATTCCTTCTTCCGTAATGCGAATACCGAGATTGAAAGAAACTTGTACCTTCGATTTGAAAAACGTTTGCCCCTGACTTATAGCAAGGGATTCGTAACGGATGCTATCTGCTAAGTAACCGATATTTTGAGCAAATTCTTGGAGTTTGTTTTTATCTTGACTCATGGACTTTTTGATTGATTAGGTTGCCTGACCCGAAGACAAGGCTTCACCCAAAATTATCAAAAATATTCCGAACCACCGCCTCCTCCAACCCAATATACCGACGAGTAATATCCGTACTCGCATGATTGAGTTGTTTCGACAATTCATTCAAAGCACGATAGTCGCCCTCCGTCGCTCGGGCCAATTCATAATACCGAAGGGCAAAAGTTTTGCGGAGCGTATGGGCGGTGAGGTGCTTGCCTTTGATGCCGCCGAATTCTAGACTCTTGCGAATACGGGTAATTGCGGCCGCTTTGGTAATTGGTTGATTAGAAAAAAAGCGAGTCCGAACAAAAAGGTAATGCTCGTCTTTTCGTTTCAAAGCCGTTTGGCAAACTTTGACGAGTCGCTTTAATTCGGTGATGACGGGAACAGGTCGCTGTTTGGAGGTTTTCCGTTCCGTGATATGCAGAATGGAATTGTTGAAATTCTCATAAGTCAATTCCAGCATATCGCTAATTCGATAGCCGGTATAAACGCCAACTGCAGTTATGAGGAGGTAATGATATTTTTTTTCTGCTTCCAAGAAAAGCAAAACCTTTTTAGCTTCTTTCCATTGGAGCGGTTTGGTGGTGCGTTTTTTTGCCATTGGTGCCTATTTTTTTAAGATACTAAAAGTAGGTATTTTTGATTTAATAAACAAGGTGTAAGCTTGTTTATTAAAGTGAAAATGCAATAATTGACTTTTTGGAAAACAGAAATGTAATAATGGTAAGGGTTTTGGGTGGTCACTTTAATTAATAATACATTAATTAAAGTGAGATTTTTGGAAGTAAATTTAGCTTGTTTTCTCCAAAAAACTGCCAGCTATTCAGTAGCTTTGCTTTTATAAATTTGTAAGCTATGAGTGCTACAAAAACAGAGATTACGGTTTTTAATACAAAGGTTCGAGTTATCCGAGTTGGAGAGGAGGATTATTTTTGTATTACCGACCTTGCTAAATACAAGAATGATAAAATTCCAAACTCGATTATTCTCAGTTGGATTAATGCCAAGCCCAATCTAGAATTGGTTTATTATTGGGAACTGCGACATAATAAAGATTTTAAACGTACCCCACAGGGTATGTTTAAAGGTTATCAAAATTATGTGACCGATGAATTTATGGGCGATACTGGGTCTCCTGCCAAATTTGTAGCCTATACCAATGCTAAAGCTTTTATTGTAAAACAAGGTAGGTATGGCGGTACCTATGCCCATTCGACGATTGCGCTACAATTTGCTAATTACATCAATGTTAATTTCTACATTTACATTTTAGAAGAATATCAAGACCTCAAAAAAGAGCGATTGCTAAGACTTGGCGACCCGAGCGATATTAAGCGGTATTTGACCGCAGGGAATTATGCGCTGTTAGTCTCTGCATTATTTTCGCAAGTAGATGAACGACTAATGGCTCAGCCCCAGCCTTATAAAGGACGACTGCCATTAGCAGCAGAGGCAGATATGCTGAATAGAATCGTATTTGGAACAACCGCTAAACAATGGCGGCTTTTAAATACAGATAAGCCTACTGATAAAAATATGAGGGATTATGGCAAAGTTTTAGATTTGGTGATATTGAATAATTTGCAGTTTTTAGATTCTATGCTCCTGCAATGGGATTGCGACAAAGAAGAACGAGAGCGGATTTTAAAGGAGGCGTATGATTTTCAGTACCCCATATTAAAACGCTCGAAGACGATTAAATTTATGCAAGAATTGGCAGACAAAGCAGAAAAAGGATAAAATTCCTACCTGCCCCCATTCCCTAACATACAGCTATACTTATGAAAAAGCTACCAGATTGGCGATTTTTGGTCATCGGAGATAAAGTGACAAATGCCGAAGGAAAACAATACGCTTTTTTCTTTAAAGAAAAAGGAACAGACGAGGCTATCAAAAGCTTGGTTCAAGCTTTTTTGGAAAGCGTAAAAAAAGACCATGGAACGGTAAAAGGATGGGCCGCAAAACGGCTAATGGTGTTTTTTAAAAGATATGTGGAAAGGGAACATCAATTCCACATTCAAGGAATTTTGGATTTTACGACTAAAGATTTGCTCGAAAATTTGATTGATTTTCGATGCACTTCCTTTATGTTATTAATGCCTGATGCTTATGATGAAAATGGGTTTCCTTTATTGCAAACCATAAGTCTTGACAATACGGAAAAGCCTAAGGATACCAATCCCGTTCAACCGAATAGAATTATCTTACTCAATCGAACAGTTATGGCGCCAGGTGTTTGGTTTCATGGCGGTTTTAGCGGTCAAACAAAAGTTGGTCAACCCTATAAATTCTCCGCTTATGCGGTATCAGACCAAGAGAAGGTGCTGCAATTATTTCGTATAAGCAAAACACCTATTAAACAGGGAATGGGTATGCTTTCGCATAAATTTGGAGAAATCGAAGACGAGCAACGACAACTGATAGACCATGGTCACATGGTAGTGGATAGTGCAGCGGTTTTGTTTATTGATACATTGATACCAAAAGTAGTAGCCGTCTTTTTTGATATAGATATACATGTCAGCGAAGCATTATTAATGACTGCTTTTGCTGAAATTATAGCCTTTGCCCAGAAAGAGCAGGAAGTTGACTTTTTGAAATATGGGGCACCTATTATTACATTTTGATTTTTATAAAAGCGTAAACCACAAACATGAAAAAACAACCTATCGACCGTCCCCTTTCCTTCCTACCGATTTTTGCAGAGGCCCTCAATGGAGATTTAACGACTGCCCAAGACCAGTATGAAGTCTTACTTCCTGCAAAAGATAGACCTTCCGTTTTAGATGATGAAATTATTAATCGAATCATCAAACTACATGAAGAGAAAAACGAGTTCATCGAAAACTATGACCGCCAGTTTAAATTATGGCGGCAGGAAAAATTAACGCCTGGTCAATTGGCACTACTCCAAGATTTAGAAGCAAAGCTGCCGCTCTTAAAAGCCGTTAATGACAAGGTGCTAAAATTAGCGTACGAAATCCAGCCGCATACTATTGACAAGATACTCGCTATGGATCCAATGGATTTGGCGCTGGGTCACTTGTCAGGAAAAATAAAAAGCCCGATGCCGCCGCCACCCAAACCTATTGCTCGGTTTTTGGTGTTTACGGACGAACAATGCCAAGCCGAAGATTTGCAGCTTACTTTTTTATTTAAAGCCAAAGGAACAGATTTGGAAATGAACGCTTTGATAAGTGCCTTTTTCCAAAAGCTAGAAGAACGGTTTCATGATTTTCAGCGCTATGGTGCTAAACGCATGATGGGCTTTTTTAAGAATTTTGTGGAGTTTGAAGATATGGAGTACATCACAGGAGCAATGGATTTTACCGAAGCGCAATTGCGAACGGAAGGGCTTCGGTTACAGACCGATGCTTATATGCGTATTTGGTGTGACCGATTTGACGAAGCTGGTTACCCCTTGCTAGAAACCATTTCTTTTGCTGAACCCGAAGTTGCTGAAAAACCGACTCCCAATCCTGTTGGTTTACCTATCCTAACGGTCAATAAACTTTTCATGCGTACCTTACTTTCTTCCAGTCCTCCCTGTGCGGCGCTTGGATACATAGAAGAAACGGGCGTAAAAATTGGATTCTTAGCCATGCGTCCAGAGCGAACGATTCCAGAAGCAGTACTAGCAAAAGGCTTTAATTTTGGGCATGCGCTAATTGGTACGTCAGATTATACGATTATTCAATTTGGGTTTGAGTTTTATGGCTTTGGCACTTACTATGTCTTGCTAAATCCAAATAAGCCTTTGGTCCAAACCGTTTTAACTACGATGATAGAAAGTGGTAGTTATTTCTTTTTAGCCATGAATCCTGATAAATCGGTCAGTACTTATAAAGCAGATATTGGACAAGAAAATTTAGCGGGATTAAGGGACAATTTCCCCAAGATACAAGCAGCCACTACCACCGACGAACAATATAATAAAGGACTGCATCATTTTCATAAAGCGCCAGACACTGAAGGGAAGTTACTCAATTGGGTGTGTCGAGACACGATGGATTTCTTGGATTTGTCTAAAGCAGAAAATCGCTTGGATTTAAATCCTCGTTAGGCGCATTCGGGTACAACTTTTGAAGTAGTAAAAGTCTTTGACTCTACTCTTAATCACTCGACGCTATGACCGAAATCAACATGCCTCCCATCCGCAAGCGGTTCACAAACAATGTTTGTTCATCACAAAACAAATACCGACCTCGCCCAATGCGAAATCATCGTTTCCAACGAATCCGTCCAAGATGTGCTAACCCATTTCCAAACCCTTTTTGAAATAGAATTACTGCAAGGAGAAATTGTGCGGGGTATCGAGACGACTACCATTACTTTTCAAGCGGCTAAAGCCAAGTTGCAGGCATTGGAACAGATTATTAAGGCGGTGCTGGGGGAACGGGCTACTTTGAACTAGTGGCAACTAATCAGGTAATATCCGCCAGAATCTTAACACTTGATTCCCTGTTCCATCAATATAGCGACAATTTGGTAAAACAGGAGGATTGTTTTTATATTTGACTTTTTGGGCGGTACATTTAAGAGTAGCCCTATTCTGAATAATCACAAAAAATAAATGCAAATGGATTTCACCTCTAAAGATTTTGAACAAACAGAACAAGTAGCCCGAATTGTTCAACTCTGTGATAAAACTGATATTGAAGAATTGGAAAGAATCGTAGATGAAATTTATAAATATCAGCCATTTGTCATTTCTATATTTTTAGGATACAAAGACGATATGAACCCCTATCAGCATGATGAAATCCTTAGAGTCTTGATTATCATTTGGCTATTCTTTAAATCCAATAAAAATGTTGAACGACGCAAAATAAATGTTGCTTTGTTTGAAAAGAAACAACAAAAGAATGTGCAATTTTTACAATACCTTTCTGGCGAACCATCTAATGAGGCTCAACTATTGACAACTGGTCTTAATTTGGGGCAATTAAAATCAAAAGCTCTATTTACCGCTGTGCTGTTTAAAATAAGGGAAGGTAAGACCTTAAAAAATTTGGAGCAACGCACATCAAATATTATATTAATTGGTATGAAATCATTAATTGAAGCGTTTGAGCATGTAAAGTAAAATAAGGGTAGTGGTAGCGGCAGTAAATAAG
>JBGCFJ010000161.1:0-3435 GCA_045106885.1 Saprospiraceae bacterium | reverse complement strand
TATATCCTCATTAATTGACATAAATCGTACCAAAGCGTTTGTGGGAGTAGTCATGGCCTTGGGAAGTGAGGTAACCGCCACCAACCCAACCAATCTTAGTTTGAGTCCTTTTTTTCAATATCATTACTCAATAACGAGTAAAGTGATGAAAGAAATTAGACTTTGGATATTGAGATTTACCCTTTCTTAGCTTCAGAATATATCTTTAAAGTAACTAGAATTGAACCTGAAAATAATGTCCAATTAGAGGCTTTTGCCGTCGCTAAAATACGATTAGCTTACTTTTATAATGGATGGAGGGGAAATATGGCTGCCTGATGAGCAGAGAAGAAGAAAATTCTCCGAATTTATATTGTTTAAAGTATAGTTAATCAATTTTTGGAAAAATAAAACATGTAAACAAATTACTAAAAAATCGAATTAAAAAAGAATTTTAAAAAATAACCTTCGGGTAGTTATAATTCTAACTGCTTTTTGTTAACTCCCGACTTTGGTTCGTTATCAATTTTTTACGAGCTCTAGAAAAATATCTTCTAGATTATTTCTAATGGACTTATCAAAAGTAGTAAAAGGTGCATTAATCATCCTATAACCTAATTATGCTACGCTATAGTCAGCAAGCAAATGCTGATATAAAATAGGCATAGCTATATCCCCTTATTGCTATTAGTAGAAATAAGGACAGTATATGTTTTGAAAATTTAGAATGAAGAGGGCCGCTTTATTTTATAAAGCCAAGGTAAAAAATAGAGTGACAATGAATAATTCAGTACTAATAAATAATTTATAGCCTGAAAATCTTCCCTTTTTTCATATTTGGTAAGTCCGAATGGCAATTTGTTTGAGAAAAGTCAAAAAAGCAAGATTTTTTCTGAATTTCGCCAAATAATTGACCGCTATTTTGCTTTTCTAAAAACAGAAAACCCTTGCAAATAATTGATTTACAAGGGTTTAAGTATTGTGTTGGCGCCTCTTCTAGGGCTCGAACCTAGGACCTACGGATTAACAGTCCGGCGCTCTAACCAACTGAGCTAAAGAGGCATATTTTATCTTTATTAAAAAATAAAGATTGGTTATAATTAAGCTTTAAAAGCGTAATTTATTTTAGTAAGCATCCTAACGTTTTAGAAGCGAGTGCAAATTTAAATTATTCTAAAATAAATTGCAACACTTTTTGAAAAAAATTATAAGCTTTTTTTCATTAAGACTATAACCTTTTTAATAGCAAATAGTATAACTAACTTTGTGAGGTAAAAGTTTCACTAAAAAAAATAATTTTTAAATATTAAAGAAAATAAGTATGAGTTTAGTTATAGTTGGTACAGTTGCGTTTGATACGATAGAAACGCCTTTTGGAAAAGCCGATATGGTTGTTGGAGGTGCTGCCTTATATGGTAGTATTGCAGCTTCACATTATACCGATGATGTACAGTTGGTTTCTGTGATTGGAGAAGACTTTCCTCAAGACGAGTTAGATTATATGGCTGGAAGAGGCATTAACCAAGAAGGATTGCAATTGAAAAAAGGAGAAAAGTCTTTTTATTGGTCTGGACGCTACCATGACAACATGAACAAGCGAGATACCTTAGTAACAGATTTAAATGTATTAGAAACGTTTGATCCTGTTTTGCCAGAGAGTTATAAGGAATCGAAATATGTGATGTTGGGTAATTTGCAACCAGAGGTACAAATGAGAGTAATTGAGCAAATGAATAAGCGTCCTAAATTGATTATCATGGATACCATGAATTTCTGGATGGACATTGCCATGGACAGCTTGAAAAAGACGATTGCTAAAATTGATGTCTTAACCATTAATGATGAAGAGGCACGTCAATTATCTGGAGAGTATTCTTTAGTGAAAGCAGCAGCTAAAATTTTGGACATGGGGCCAACGTATTTAGTGATTAAGAAGGGAGAGCATGGTGCTTTATTATTTGATAAAAATAATGTGTTCTCTGCACCAGCTTTACCATTAGCAGAAGTATATGACCCAACAGGAGCTGGAGATACTTTCGCAGGTGCCTTTGCAGGTTATATAGCACAAACAGATGATATTTCTTTTGAGAATTTAAAACGAGCGATTATTCACGGTTCAGCAATGGCTTCTTTCTCTGTAGAGAAATTTAGTAATCAGCGATTGAAAGAATTAACAACAGAAGAATTGGATGCTCGTTTACAAAAATTTGTAGATTTAACAACTTTTGATTTAGCATTGGCGGAAGTTGCTTAATTTACTAAGAGCTTATTGGAGGTTTGTTTTTGGAGATAAAAACTTAGCAAATTATCAATAGGATTAAAATAAACAAGAAGGTTATTAAGTTTCATTGGTTACAAACAGGTGTCTTTTAAACAAAGCGCCTATCAACAACTAATAAAATTTAATAACCTTTTTGTTTTTAGCGCAAATAGCCGACTTATTCTAACTTTTATAGTAATATCTCTTTATTATCTTCGTTAATAACAGGTATTTAATCTCGAATTTAATTCAGGACGTTAAAATGAACATACAAAACAGATTTAAGCGATATATTTTAGGCCTTTTTTGTTGCTTTACCTTACTCCATGTACAGGGGCAAGAAGGCGTAGAATTTGGTGGGTATCTTGGAGCAAGCCATTATTTTGGAGATTTAAACACCAATTTTTCTTTAAATAATCCAGGTTTGACCATTGGCATGTTAGGTCGTTATAATTTTAATGAAAGAACAGCTATCAAATTAACGGGTACGGTTGGTCAAGTGAGTGCCTATGATTTTGACTCAAATAATACTTTTGAAGAAAGGCGAAACTTGGATTTCCAGTCTCGTATTTTAGATGTGTCTGCACAGATTGAGTTTAATTTTCTTCCCTATTTTCACGGTAGTAAAACTCAATTTTTTACTCCTTATTTATTTGCAGGTTTATCTGTGACTAATTTTAACCCCCAAACAGAAGTTTGTAATGGGAGTCCTAGTACACCTGCCTCCGCCTGTAACGGCAATACAAGTTTAGTCAGTTTGCGACCATTAGGTACAGAAGGACAATTTAAAGGAGAGGAATATTATACAACGACAGGAGGACTTGCTTTTGGTGCAGGCTTCAAAGTCTCTATCAACTATGAATGGAGTATTAACGTGGAGTTAAGTGGCCGTCGACTTTTTACGGATTACTTAGATGATGTGAGTAGCATATATGCTGATATTGATGATATTCAAAATCTTCGAGGACCAGTGGCAGCCGCTTTAGCAGACCGTTCTGCCCCAATTATTGGAGAAACAGGCAGACAGAGAGGCAGTAGTAAGACTAAAGATGCCCTTGGTTTCTTAACAATTGGTATCGTTTACTACTTTGGTGATTTGAAATGCCCTACACCTAAATAAAAGTTGGACAGTAGACAGTCGGCAGTGGCAATAGACAGTAAAGCCTTGATTTTCAATACTAAAATTTTGCCTAAAC
>JBGCFJ010000160.1:0-3724 GCA_045106885.1 Saprospiraceae bacterium | reverse complement strand
ACGTCCTGGTCAAGTGAATGCGGTATTCCAATTCTATCATATTATGGTAGCTATTGGTATGCTATTAATCGGCTTGACTTTATTTGCGGCTTTCCAATGGTGGCGAGGAAAACTATTTGATAATAAGTGGTTATTATGGGCCTTTGTTTTTGCTGTTATTCTCCCTCAAGTTGCAAATCAAGCAGGGTGGTTTGCCGCAGAAATGGGGCGACAACCTTGGGTGGTTTATGGATTATTGCGGACTTCTGATGCTTTATCAAAGGTAGTAACGGCTAATCAAGTACTATTTTCGCTAATTATGTTTGCTATGATTTATAGTGTACTGTTAGCACTATTTTTGTACTTATTAAATAAAAAAATCAAACATGGTCCTTATGACGAAAAGTTGATTGATAAGCGACCTAAACAAGAAGAAATAGCAGAAAATTTTTAATATCTAATACTATAAATAAAAAAATTTTATGAAAATCCCCCCATAATATTCATTTTTTAATTTTAAGAATTATAATCCATGCAATTACACAAGTACAATTATTTACTATTACTGCTAGTCATTACACTAATGATAAGTTGTAAAAAAGATGATACCGCATCTCATGTAGCTTTAGATGCTGAAATCGAGCAATTATTAAAAAATGTTTCTAATGATGAGGGGAAAGCATTTTTTACTTTACCTGATAGTGATGATTATCAAAATATACCCAATGACCCTAAGAATCCAATCACAGAGGAAAAAGTTGAATTAGGTAAGTTGTTATTCCATGAAACTTGCTTAGCAATTAATCCTAAGCATGCTCTTAGTAAGAATACTTATTCTTGCGCCTCTTGTCATTTTGCCTCAGCAGGTTTTCAAGCGGGCAGGTTTCAAGGTATTGGCGAGGGAGGTATTGGTTTCGGAATTAACGGCGAAGGTCGAATGCCCGATGGAATTTATGATGGCGATTCTTTAGATGTGCAACCTATTCGCTCTCCTACTACTCTTCATGTGGCTTATCAAGAGGCTATGTTATGGAATGGACAATTTGGAGCAACGGGTATCAATGCAAATACAGGAGAGGCTTGGGTTTATGGAACACCCATTGAAGTAAACTATTTGGGATATGAAGGAACAGAAAGTCAGGCGATTGCTGCTATGGGGGTTCATCGCTTGGGAATGGATGAATTGGCTATGGATGAATTTGGATATAGAGCATTATTTGATGCAGCCTTTCCAGATATTTCAACGGAAGAGCGCTATAATTCTGAAACCGCAGGTCTAGCAATTGCTGCTTATGAAAGAATACAGCTAGCAAACCAGTCGCCGTTTCAAAGGTGGTTAAAAGGAGATGCTGATGGAATGACAAAAGAACAAAAGGAAGGAGCGATTTTATTTTTTGGAAAAGCAGCTTGTGCCAACTGTCATACTGGACCTGCTTTGAATAGTATGAGTTTTGAGGCAATCGGGATGTTGGATTTAGTACAAGCAGGACATGAGGCTTTTCAAGTTTCAAGAACAGGAAAAGAATTAATGGGTAGAGGTGGTTTCACGGGGCGAGCAGAGGATATGTTCAAATTTAAAACGCCGCAATTATATAATCTAAAAGATTCCCCTTTCTATGGACATGGGAGTAGTTTCAATACGATTAAAGAAGTAGTAGAATATAAGAATAGAGGGGTAAAAAGAAATATTCGAGTACCAGACCATCAAATGTCGCCAGAGTTTAAGCCGTTAGGATTGACGGAAGAAGAAGTAGATTTAATTACTGAATTTATAGAAACAGGATTATATGATAATAACTTAAAGCGATATGAGCCACAAAAATTATTATCAAACTATTGCTTTCCATTTAATGACCCATTGGCAAAAGACCACTTAGGGTGTGATTAGAAAAGCAAAAGGAACAAAACACATCACAAATTAGCTATGGAAACTTTTTTAGGATTAGATTATCCCACATGGTGGTTTTTATTAGTAGGAGCTGTTTTTTCAGGTTATGCTATTTTGGATGGCTTTGACTTAGGAGCAGGAGCATGGCATTTATTTTTAAAAAAGGAACAAAGTAGACGAATTGCCTTGAATGCAGTTGGACCTGTGTGGGATGGCAATGAAGTTTGGTTAGTCATTGGTGGAGGTACCTTGTTTGCAGGTTTTCCTCATGTATATGCTACCCTACTCTCTGCGATGTATATTCCTTTTATGCTATTCTTGGCTTTTATCATTTTCCGAGCTATTTCTATTGAATTTAGAAGTAAAGAAAAAATGCAATGGTGGCGAACCATGTGGGATATTAGTTATAGTGTTTCTAGTATTATGTTAGCTGTTTTATTAGGAATTGTTTTAGGAAATGTTTTGCAAGGAGCAGCCATTGGAGCAGATAAGGAATTTGCAGGGGATTGGGTTGAATTTTTTAACCCCTATGCTTTTATGGTGGGTTTTACTACTCTGGCTTTATTTATGATGCACGGTGCAATTTATTTGATAATGAAAACGGAAGGTAGGCTATACACTAAAATGACTATTTTATTTAAAAGTGCGATGATTGCTTTTATTGTATTATTTGGAATTACTTCTCTTTATACTTTACTATATATACCACATCTTTCAGATGATTTTAAAAGTAATGCTGCTTTATTCATTTTTCCGTTACTAGCATTTTTAAGTATTGCCAATATTCCTCGTTTAGCCAATAAGGGTAAATACGGGTTGGCTTTTTTATTCTCTTCTCTAACGATTAGTTTTTTATTGATTTTAGTAGCGATTGAGTTGTACCCTGTATTGATTTTTTCAACGATTGACCCTGCTTATAACATCACGGTTTATAATGCGGCCTCTTCTGAGAAGTCACTAGGTATTATGTTATTGATGGCAATGATTGGAATTCCTCTAGTGGGAGGTTACACCTTCTTTGTCTATAAAACTTTTTATGGAAAGGTTACTTTGGATGAGACGAGTTATTAATGAAGGATATTTTTTTGCTCATATCTCAATAGTCGCAAGGCATTCAAAACCACCACCAAGGTAGAACCTTCATGACCAACCACAGCAGGTCCAATTTCCACAACTCCCATTATCGTCATCGGAACTAGAATCGCAACCATCCCTAAACTGATAACTAAATTTTGTTTTATGATACGTTTTGCTTTTCGACTTAAGCCAATGGCGAAGGGAAGATTATCTAATTTATCAGCCATCAAGGCAATATCGGCAGTTTCCAATGCTACGTCCGAACCTGCCGCCCCCATCGCAATACCAACGGTACTTTTTGCCATTGCTGGAGCATCATTGACCCCATCGCCAACCATAGCAACGCTACCTTCATCATTTCGTAATTTTTCAATAGCAGCCACTTTGTCTTTAGGAAGAAGGCTACCCATAGGGTCGGTGATACCAAGGTCTTTAGCAATCGCATTTGCCACTTTTTGATTATCTCCTGTTAACATAATCATTCGCTTGATACCGAGTTTTTTAAGTACCGAAAGCGTTGCTTTTGCTTCGGGTCGTGCCACATCCATCACGGAAATAATACCTAAATATGCTTGGTCTTGATGAACAATCATTGCCGTATGTCCGTAAGCATCCTTTAAAGTACATATTTCCCTACCATAAAGTTGATTATATCTTTGCCGTATGAAAAAGAATCAAATTAAATCTAAATCAGAAGCAGGTCTAGGCGACCAATTAACAGGGAATAATTCGTGGAGTTGTGATTTTTTAGTATCGGGTAATCTGCGGAGCACATCCGCT
>JBGCFJ010000016.1:0-15128 GCA_045106885.1 Saprospiraceae bacterium | reverse complement strand
CACGAATCTTTGTAGAATTTGGACCTAAAGGCGTGTTGACGAATTGGGTGAAAAATATTTTAAAAGGACAAGATTTTCAAGCAGTTGCTTTAAATGCGAATGCTAGAAAAAATAGTGATTTACAATTGCGGCAAGCAGCGACTCAATTAAGAGTGATTGGTGTGGCATTGAATGAAATTGACATTTACAAAAAGCCTGCTAAAGCGGACGCTAAAGTAACTAAATTAAATGTCAAATTAGGCGGTCATAATTACGTAAGTGCGCCAACGAAGAAAGCTTACACCGATGTAATGAATGATGGATTTAGAATCCAAGGCGGTGGTACAACTGTTGTTGAAAAACCAGTCATTAAAGAAGTTGAAAAGGTCGTAGAGCGAATAGTGGAAGTTGAAAAATTTGTAGAAGTACCTGTAGAAAAAATTATAGAAAAAGTTATCTATCAAAATAATAACGAAGACGACATGAATAAAGACGTTGTTCAATTGCTCCAATCTACGATGGAGCATTTTAAAAATCAACAGACTAAATCACTCGAATTATTCGAACGATTTATGTCGGAACAAAATCAACAATCTCAGCAATTATTAGGCATGTTATCGCAGCAATTAGGGCCTGTTCAAAATGTGTTGAGAAATACCCCACCTTCTATTGGTCATACGAATGGAAACGGAAATGGTTATACAAATGGCAATGGTCAAGCAGCTATTGCTGAAAATATCACGCCTACTTTTCCTCCAATTGTAGAAGAGAAAGTAGCGAAAGTGGTTAAGCCGCAGCCAACAATAATTGTTCCTACGCCTGCACCAGTCGCAGTAACGCAACCGACAACTGGCATAGATAAATCAAAACTAGAAAATATTCTCCTAACGGTTATCTCCGAAAAGACAGGTTATCCAGCAGAAATGTTAGAATTGAGCATGGATATGGAAGCTGATTTAGGAATTGATTCTATCAAGCGAGTAGAAATATTCGGTGCGATGACGGAGGATTACCCAGAAGTAAATGGTATTAATCCGAATGATTTGACGGAGTTAAGAACTTTAGGACAAATCGTTGATTATTTAGCAGGGAAGACAAGTGATTCAGTTGGGAGTCCGCAGACGGCAGCGGCGGTTAGCAGTAGCAGTAGCAGTCAACAGTCAGTAGCAGTTAGTAGACCTGCACCAGCAGCGGTATGTCAACCAGTTACGAGCAACGCAGAACCGACAACTGGCGGTGTAGATAAATCAAAACTAGAGGGCATTTTGCTGACAGTTATTTCTGAAAAGACAGGCTATCCAGCAGAAATGTTAGAATTGAGTATGGATATGGAAGCTGATTTAGGAATTGATTCTATCAAGCGAGTAGAAATATTCGGTGCGATGACGGAGGACTATCCAGAAGTAAATGGTATTAATCCAAATGATTTGACGGAGTTGAGAACTTTAGGGCAAATCGTTGATTATTTGGCAGGGAAGACAGGTGATACAGTTGGGAGTCCGCAGACGGCAGCGGCAGTTAGCAGTAGCAGTCAGCAGTCAGCAGCAGTTAGTGTACCTGCACCAACAGCAGTATCTCAACCGACAACTGGCGGCGTAGATAAATCAAAACTAGAGGGCATTTTGCTGACAGTTATTTCTGAAAAGACAGGTTATCCAGCAGAAATGCTAGAATTGAGCATGGATATGGAAGCTGATTTAGGCATTGATTCTATCAAGCGAGTAGAGATATTTGGAGCGATGACAGAGGATTATCCAGAAGTAAATGGGATTAATCCAAATGATTTAACGGAATTAAGAACATTAGGACAAATAGTCGATTATATTTCTCAAACAGGGAAAAAAAAAATCCTAACGGAAGCATAGCCCCTAAAAGAGTAGAAAATTCAGTAGTTGCGAATATAGCAACTACAACAACAGAAAAGGTAGGAGGCAAGGAAAACTTGTCTCCTATCATCACTAAAACCACTACTTTTCACGGTGTAGACAGACATCAAGTTGGTTTAGCCTACTTACCTCAACCTGACCAACTCGCCTTTACTTTACCAACTACCCACATTGCTTTAATTACGAATGATGGTACGGCATTGACTATCGAAACCCAAGCAGCTTTAGAAAAGCAGGGTAATAAAGTGGTCGTGTTAAATTTGCATCAAGTCATTAAAAATCCAATCCAAAAAAATGGGATTACCTTAACGGCAAATTCGGATGAAGCGATTGCTACGGCATTGGAGACGATTGAACAGCAATATGGAAAAGTCGGTACTTTCATTCACCTTCACCCACATTTAGTATTCCAAAATGGCAACTTCGCTCAACATTTTCAAACAGAAAAGGCCATCGTAAAAACCGTATTTTTATTGGCGAAGCATTTACAACAACCATTAAACGAATTAGGCAAAACGCAAAGGGCTAACTTTTTGACGATTAGCCAAATGGATGGACAATTGGGACAAGGGAAACGAGGCAATGTGTCTGTTCTAGCAGGGGGACTTAGGGGGCTAGTGAAATCGCTAAATTTAGAATGGTCAAGTGTCTTTTGTCGAGCGGTTGATTTAGAATATGAATTAGCAACAGAGCAGAAATCCAATCAAGTTATTGCCGAATTACATGATGCAGATGTGTCGATAATGGAAACAGCTTTTTCTAAAGTTGGTCGAAAAACCATCACCGCAACAAAAGTTGAAGTGCTAGAAAATCAAGCAATTCAAACAACGGTAACCAAAGATTCTGTTTTTCTAGTGAGTGGTGGTGCAAAAGGCGTAACGGCAACTTGTGTAAAAGAAATTGCGAAAACTTTTGGTTGTAAATTTATCCTACTAGGTCGTTCTTCTAATGATTTTGAAATTCCAACTTTCGCTAAAAACGAAGAGAATGAGGGAACGTTGAAGCGATTGATAATGATGGATTTGAAAGAAAAAGGCGAAGCACCAAGTTTGCCGAAAGTTAAATCTATTTACAGTCAAATCATTTCTAAAAAAGAAGTACAAGGCACTTTGGACGAATTGGCGAGTTTCGGTTCAGAAGCAGTTTATTTAAAAGGAGATGTAACGAATGTTGCTAGTTTTAAAGGGGAATTGGCAAAAATAACGAAGCAATTAGGCACAATTACGGGAGTGATTCATGGTGCAGGAAGATTAGCGGATAAATACATTCAAGATAAAACAGAACAAGATTTTGATAATGTACTGGCGGTAAAATTAGACGGTTTATTAAGTTTATTACAGAGTGTCAATATTCATACATTAGACCATTTAATTTTATTCTCTTCCGTTGCAGGTTTTTATGGAAATGTAGGGCAAACAGATTATGCGATTGCCAATGAAATCTTAAGTTCTGCGGCGCATTTATTTAAAACCAACCATCCAAATACTCACGTTTCGGCAATCAATTGGGGCGCATGGGATGGCGGTATGGTTAGCGAAGCCCTGAAAAAGCAATTTGAAGCAGCAGGGGTGAGTTTAGTGAATAGTGAAGGTGGTGCAGCTATGTGTGTCAACGAATTAAGTGGTGCTTATTTTAATGAACCACAAGTGGTCATTGGTGGCACTTTACCCGCAGGCATTAGTCATATCAGCGAAGATTTACGCACCCATAAAATACAGCGAACTTTTACCTTAAAAGATAATCCATTTTTATACCATCACGTCATTCAAGGAAATGCGGTATTGCCAGTAGTCAATGCAGGCGGTTGGATGGCACAGAGTTGTGAAAAACTATTCCCTGACTTCCAAGTATTCACGGTGGAAGACATGCATTTATTCAAAGGAATTGTTTTTGATGATAAAAAAGATAAGCCGAGAACGTATACATTAGCATTAAAAGAATTAGCAAAATCAGCAGATAAGCTTGTTTTTGAAGCTACAGTATCTAGTCAACCAAAAGGTAAAAAACTTCCAACTTTCCATTATAAGTCCAAAGTGACTTTGGTGAATAAAAAAGCTATTCCAACTGCACCAATATTCCACGCTAAATTAAGTGGCAATTTTGAATCTGTTAAAGGGGATTATTTATACAAAGATGGCTCTCTTTTCCACGGTCTTTATTTCCAAGGCATCGAACAGATTCTAGATTGGAATGAACAGCAGATTGTCTTGTCTTGCAAAGCACCACAAGTTTTAGCAGATGCACAAGGTCAATTCCCCGTTCGTTCCGTCAATACGTTCTTTTCGGATATTCAATACCAAGGCATGGTCATTTGGGTACAGAAATATCATAATGGCGCAAAGAGTTTGCCTTTAGCAACTGTTTCTGCGACGATTTATGAACCTGTTCCTTTTGAAAAGGAGTTGTTTGTGCATGTGGAAATTGTGGAAAGTTCGGACTTTAAATTAGTCGCAAATTGTACAACTTATGATGCGAATGGGAAGGTTTATTTGGTGACGGAAGGAGCTGCGGTGACGGTTAGTAAGGATTTGGAGTGGTAAACCTAATCGCCAATTTTAATTGGCTGATTCAATATTAGGAAATTTGTTAAAATGAACGATTACAAATATTAATAATGAATCTTAAAAACTATTACCAAAAAAGAGCAAAAGAATACGATTTAATTTATCAAAAGTCAGAAAGACAAGCAGATTTAAAGAAACTGCATTCGTTTTTAAAAAATACTTTTGAAAATAAAACGGTATTGGAAATCGCTTGCGGAACAGGTTATTGGACAAAAACGATTGCCGAAACTTGTAGGTCTATTTTAGCGACAGATGTAAATGCAGCGGTTTTAAATATCTCAAAAACCAAAAAATATGATTGTCAATTAGTTGAATTCAAAGAACTAGATTTTTGGCAATTAGAAGATACGACCAATGCTTATGATAGCCTATTCGGCGGTTTTATTTGGTCGCATATTTTGAAAAAAGATTTACCTCTATTTCTGACCATTTTACAAAATCAGCTTGGCGCAAATGGTGAATTAATTTTTATTGATAATAAATATGTGGAAGGGAGTAATACACCGATTTCAAGAACGGATTTAGATGGCAATACTTATCAAATTAGACAATTGCAGAATGGGGAGGAACATGAGGTGTTGAAGAATTTTCCGACAGTAGCTGAAATTGAACTATTGATTGAAGATATGGATTTGACTATGACGTGGAGGGAGTTGGAGTATTTTTGGGTTTTGGAGTTAAGAAAGTCTCATTAGAGACTATATATTGGTAGAAAGAACGATAGATTTTGAGAATGTGAAAAGTCCCTTTAGGGACTGCATGTCGGTAGAAAAAGGAGGAATTATTAACACCCACATCTACCGTGCCTTTAGGTACGGCATGTGAAAACTAAATATACACCTACACACAAATCCATATTCAAGCAATATGGGCGGTTCAAAACAGAGATTGCTTAATTGGTAAAACATGGAAAGAAGAATTGCATAAATACATCACAGGCATTGTCCAAAATAAAGGACATAAAATGTTGAAGATTAATAGCGTAGAAGACCATGTTCACATGTTTTTTGGCATGCGCCCAATAGAAGCGTTATCCGATTTAATGAAAATTGTAAAACAAGAATCGACCAATTGGATAAATGAAAAAGGAGTATTGAGGGCAAAATTTTCTTGGCAAGCAGGATTTGGTGGTTTTTCTTATGCGAAATCACAAGTGCCGCAAGTTATTCGATACGTGGAAAATCAAGAAGAGCATCATAAAACGAAAACCTTTATGGAAGAATATGTTGAATTTTTAGATGCGTTTGAAGTGGAATATGATAAGCGGTATATTTTTAAGCCAGTATTGTAATAGTCCGTTTATGGACTATATGTCGGTAGAAGAAAGTTAGAAGCAAAATTCGAAATTTATTGTGCCTTTAGGTACAATATGTAAGATAGTGCAGTCTTCACATACTGTACCTAAAGGCACAGACAAATTGGGATTTTCTTAAGAATCGTTTTTCTACCAACATATAGTCCCTAACGGGACTTGAGAATTTCAAATAAAAAAATGCAAAAACTAATAGGCACTTGGGAAATCCAAGAAATGGAAACATGGGATGAAGATTATTTCAATATGGAAGTGCAAGCCTACATTACCATCAAGAAAAATAACTCAGGACAATTTTAATTTGGTTTAGTAAGCGGTTATTTTAATATTGAATATATAGAAAATGACCGAGTGGAATTTGAATGGGAAGGAAATGATGAAATGGACGAGGCTTCTGGTTCAGAATGGGTGGAACTAAAGTCTATAAATGAAATAGAAGGACATTTTAGCTTTCATTTTATGGGGGAAGAGTCAACATTTAGAGCAATAAGAAAAAAATAAACCATGGAAGAATTCGAAGGTATCTGGGACATTCAAGAAATAGAAGATTGGGAACATGTAGATTTACACGAAACGGGAGTTCCTCATTTTGAAATTAATAAATATGGTGCAGGTAGGTTTAAATTTAGCTATACAATGGGCGTTTTTGATGCTAGGTTAAAAACAAGAGGTGGAGTTAGGTTAGTCTTTAAATGGCAGGGAAGTGATGGCGACCATGAAGATGGCGGTATTGGTGAAATACGTTTAATTGATAAAGATACGATTGAAGGAGAACTGAGTTTTGAATATACGCATGAATCTACATTTATTGCAAAACGGCGAAAAGCAAAATAATATTAAAATTATGTTTGAAAAATATTTTCCAAACCTTGATTGGTGGATTTGTAGTCATGGTTGGGTAGAATTAGGAGGAGATGATTATAGTAATAGTAAGGTTAGAATTTTGGATGAAGGAGGAACTTGTTGGGAAGATGATGGAAGTGAACCTTTGGAAGGAGCATTAATGGCAGCAGAGAAATGGTTAGCAATTGAAATTAAAGATAGATTTGGAGAAACGCCTCCAAAAACCTATAAAAAATAGAAAAATGGCAAAGGAATTTAAAAGCAGAATGAGCAAAATCTATTATGCTAAATCGAAAAAGACAAAAAAAGGAAACACAACCTATTTTTTAACCACTAAATTGGATGATTCCTGTTTGGATATTATTCCTAAGGAATATGAGGTTTATGAAAATTATACTGCGCAGATGCTTTATCTTAGGAAGAAGAAAAAGAGTGGATTTAGTGCTAAAGACATAGCGCTAATAAAAACTGAATTAAGCAAAAATGAATCCATAGATGGTTTTGAACTAAATATTCATGGAGATGAAATAAAGATATATGATTTGGAAGATAAATCGAAGCATGAACCATCACTCTTAGAAATGATACCAAATAATAGAAGAGAGATTGCTAAGGCTTATTTTATGCAATACACAGAAAATATGTGTATTAAAAAAGTTACTAAAAAAGAAGAAACAGAATATCTTGTAATGCGATTTTGTTATCGAAGCGCTATTGATGATTGGATTGTAGTTGATGCTGGTGAAGATTTGGCAACTTTAGCCGCTAATAATTTAGTCCATTTAGGGAAAGAATCTTTTTTTGACCTTTACCCTATTCGATAAGATTTTAAAAGAATTTTATGAAAAATAAAATAGCCATCATAGGCATGTCAGGACTCTTCCCAGGTTCGTCTACCAACGAACAATTTTGGGAAAACCTCTTGCAGGAAAAAGACCTGATTAGCATGGCGACCGAAGAAGACTTTGGCGTCAATCCTGACCAGTTTTATCAGTCAGGTAAAGGAGTGGTCGATAAGACCTATTCGCTAAGAGGAGGGTATATTCGGGACTTTGAATTTGACCCAAAGGGCTATGATTTATCAGCGGATTTTTTAAAAGAGCAGGATAAATTATACCAATGGTCGATTTATGTGGCGAAAGAAGCCTTGGCACATGCGGGTTATTTTGGAAAGAAAGAAGTATTGAAAAAATGTGGAGTAATTCTGGGAAATTTATCTTTTCCAACGGGAACGTCTCATAAACAACTCGCCTCGGTTTATACAGAAACGACTCAACAAGCACTACGGACGTTATTAAAAGACGACAATTTTACGATTCCAGACCATATTCCTGAAACGCCGAAAGGAGAAATTATAGATTATACGCCTTCCCAAATGGTGACGGATGCCTTGAGTTTGGGCGGCACGCATTATGCTTTGGATGCAGCTTGTGCGACTTCCTTGTATGCGATAAAATTGGCTTGTGATGAATTGATATTAGGGAAAGCAGATATGATGTTGGCAGGAGCAGTTTGTGCTTCTGACCAGTTATTTATTCACATGGGCTTTTCTATTTTTCATGCTTACGCACCGCATGGAGAAAAATTTGTGCCTTTAGATGATGAATCTGCTGGATTGGTATCTTCGGAAGGGGCTGGAATGGTGGTATTGAAAAGATTGGAAGATGCACAAAAAGATGGGGATAAGATATTGGGGATAATTGGTGGCATCGGATTATCGAATGATGGTAGAGGGAAATTTTTATTAAGTCCGAATCCGAAAGGACAGAAGTTAGCTTTTGAAAGAGCGTATGATTTAGACCAAATATTACCACAAAATACGTCTTATTTAGAATGCCATGCAACAGGAACACCTTTAGGAGATGTGACCGAACTAAATTCGATTGCCGACTTTTTTGAGCAACATAAAACCAAACCTCTTTTAGGGTCGGTCAAGTCCAATATGGGGCATTTATTGACTGCCGCAGGAATGACAGGTTTATTGAAAGTTTTATTGGCAATGGAAAAAGAAATCATTCCATCCAATATCAATTTAGATACAGCGGTAAAAGCAGAAAATGGTTGGATTGGCAGAGCGCAAATGATTTTAGCACCGACCGAATGGAAAGGGGAGAACCGACAAGCAGGGATAAATTCCTTTGGATTTGGCGGGACGAATGCGCACATGGTAGTTAACAGTTGGCAGTCTGCAGTTGGCAGTCTGCAGTTGGCAACATCGCAACATCGCAACACCGCAACATCGCATCAACCTCTGGCTATCATCGGAATGGATGCTCACTTTGGTAAAGCCGCCAACCTCAGCGATTTCTACCAAACCATCTACGAAGGCAAACAGCAATTTACCGAATTACCTAGCGAACGATGGAAAGGTTTTGATGCGAATGAAAAGTTACTAAAAACTTTTGGTTTTGCAGAAGGAAAAGCACCCAAAGGTGCCTACATTGATAATTTTGAAATAGACCTTTTACGCTATAAAAGTCAACCAAAAGAAGCGGAGACTTTAGAACCGCAGCAAGCATTAATTCTAAAAGTAGCAGATAATGCGATTAAGGATGCAGGTTTGGCAGAAAGCCAAAATGTAGCTGTCTTAATTGCGATGGAAGCGGAACTAGCGATTCATCATTATTTGGCTCGTTGGGATTTGACTTGGCAGTTAAAAGCGGCTTTAGAAAAGCATGGAATTGAGTTGACAACAGCAGAATTAAAGACATTAGAAGAACAATGCAAGGATGCCGCCTATTTTCGAGAAGGGTCGCAGACACCGAGTCAACATACTAGTTTTGTAGGTAATATTATGGCAAGTCGAATTGCCGCTTTATGGGATTTTAATGGACCTGCTTTTACGGTTTCAGAAGGGGATAATTCGGTATTTAAAGCTTTGGAGATTGCGCAGAATATGTTGGCATTAGGAGAAGTAGATGCAGTTGTGGTTGGTGGTGTTGATTTTGCTGGAAGTTTAGAAAATGTGTTGTTGCGAAATCAACAAAAAGAAGGACAAATTTTTGGAGAAGGGGCTGGGGCAATTGTGCTGAAACGGGTTGAACAAGCGAATGATGATAAGGTATATGCGGTTATAGATGACTTTGTAAAGGCGAAGAATGAATCGAAGACAGCAGTTGTTTTCGATGCTTCCGAAAATTTCGGAAATACTTGTGCCGCTTCAGGTATTGCAGACTTGATAAAGGCTACTTTATGCTTGCATCATCGGTTTTTGCCCAATGGAAAAAATGCGACTAGACCTTGGCTGGGAAATAATAGAAACGCAGTAATTGTTGGTGAAAATATCGGTTTGAAGATGACGTCTTCAAACATCGAATTAGATGCTAACGTGTCGGACACTTTCAAAGTGTCCGACACGTTGATGTCGCAAAAATTATTTATCCTAAAAGGAAATAAGGAAGCGGAATTCAGCCAGCAATTGGCTGCTTTAGACATTGCGATAGCGACCAAAAATACACTAGCTGAATTAGCCCAACAGTTTTATACTAAATCAAAGACTAAAACAACTAATTATAGTTTAGTCTTAATTGCGAAAAGCAAAAAAGCATTAACTGGAGAAATCAAATTTTTCCAAAAGATATTAGCCAATGCTTTTAAAAATGGAAAGGCGGTAAAAACACCAAAAGGCAGCTATTTTACACCTAAACCATTAGGAAAAGAAGGAAAAGTAGCTTTTGTTTATCCAGGGTCAGCAACAGCGTATGAAGGATTGGGTAGAGAATTATTCCAATTGTTTCCCCAATTACATACGCAATTCGGCGATTTAAAACCTAATTTGGATACTTATGTAAATTCTAAGTATTTGTATCCACAAACCGAAAAGGTGTCGGACACTTTCAAAGTGTCCGACACCTTGGACATCTACCAAGACACTATTGCCATGATGTCTTCTGGCGTTTTCTTCTCCGCTGCCTATACCCATATTCTAAGAAACGTTTTTAAATTAGAACCAGAAATTGCCTTTGGATATAGCATGGGCGAATGCAGCAGCATGTGGTATTCCACAGGTGTTTGGAATGCCGATGAAACGAACGAATTTAGAAACTCGCCCATTTTTAAGAATCGCTTTGCAGGGAATTTAGAATTATTAGCAGAACATTGGAACGTGAGTGCTAAAGAAGCGAAAGAACGATGGACAAGTTTAGTGGTTTTAGCAGATAAAGATAAAGTTGAAAAGTTGGTTGAACAACACCAAGATGTTTACCTCACCTTTATTAATACATCCAAAGAGGTTATTATTTCTGGAGATAAAACGGCTTGTCAAGCAATTGTGCAGCAATTGAATGGTCACACCGTTGAAATTCCTTTCCAGAATATTATCCATCATCATTTTTGTGAAAAAGAAAGAGATGGACTTATCAAAATGCACAATTTTCCTTTAGAGGAAAAGCCAGCAATTGACTTTTATTCAAGTATTACACAAAGTAAAATTCCTTTAGATTCTTTAAAAATTGCCGAAAATTCTACCCAAGTTTGTGTAGAACAAGTCAATTTCCCAAAAACAATTCAAACTGTTTATAAGGAAGGCGCTCGAATTTTTATAGAAGTTGGAGCGAATGCCACTTGTACAGGTTGGATTAATGAAAACCTAAAAGGACAAGACTTTTTAGCGACAAGCATTAATTATAAAGGCAAATTGGATAGTCAAGCTATTGCCGAATTATTGGCGCAATTGGTGAGTCATGGCGTAGCATTGGATTTGGCTAGTCTGTATGCAGATGTCTCGGAAGTGAAAGCTAAGCGGACTTTTATGAAGAAGATAGAAGTTGGAGGGAAACGGATTTTTGATAGTTTGTTGAGTGAGGAGATGAGGGAGACGTTTGCTAATGTGAAGAAAGTTGCTCAGCCGAAAAACATCCCCCTAACCCCCTTCAAAGGGGGAACTACCTCTGTGCAAGAAATCATTCTTGAACCAGAATTGGAATTAGTAGGGACAACAGATAATCGAATTATAGGAACTACAAATCTTAATAACAACGCTAAACGAGTGTTTACTCCTAATAAAACGATAAAGAATAAACTAATCACAAATGTTAATAGTAGGCACGATGCTATTCCCCCTTTGAAGGGGGGTAGGGGGATGTCAAGTCAAGCGCAACCGACAACAACTAAAAATCAACCAACTAAAAATATGATAAGCACTTTAGCACCTACAAAAACAAATATGCCAACCAACACCATCGGCGAAAATGGTTTAAAAATCCACGATTTCTCCACAGGCGAACATCTAAAAGGGAAAGAAATTATTTTTACCCAAGAAGACTTAGAAGAATTTGCCAAAGGAAAAATCGCCAATGTTTTCGGCCCTGAATATGCGATAATTGACACTTATAGTAGAAGAGTGATGTTGCCGATGAATCCTTATTTATTGGTGAGTCGAGTAACAGGATTAAAAGGAAAATTGGGGGAATACAAGCCATCGACCATGCAAACGGAATATGATATTCCACATAATGCGTGGTTTACGACAGATAGACAAATTCCTTGGGCGGTATCGGTAGAATCGGGGCAATGTGATTTGTTATTGATTTCTTACTTGGGAATTGACTTAACAAATAAAGGGAATTTAGTTTATCGTTTACTGGATTGTACCTTAACTTTTGTCGATGATTTGCCTTTTGAAGGACAGACTTTGCGTTATGATATTTCCATTAATTCTTTTGTCAGAAATGGCGAGAATCTATTGTTTTTCTTTAGTTATAGATGTTATGTAGAAGATAGATTGGTGTTGAAAATGGACGGTGGTTGTGCAGGATTTTTTAGAGATGAAGAATTAGTGAGTGGCAATGGGGTAGTGTATACCGATAAAGAAAATAAAATTAGAGAAGATGCCCCAAAACGGCATTTTACGCCCTTATTAAAATCTCCTAAGACAGCATTTACAAAAGAAGATTTGCGCCATTTAATTAATGGGGACATGGAAAAGTGTTTTGAAGATGTTGGCTATTATGCCAATGGTCGAAATCCTTCCTTACGACTGCCACCTGAGAAAATATTGATGATTGACCGCATTACTTCTGTGGATATTCGGGGTGGTGCTTATGGTTTAGGCTATATTATAGCAGAGAAAGATTTAGCACCAGATGATTGGTATTTTCCTTGTCATTTTAGAGATGATGAAGTATTGGCGGGGTCGCTGCAAGCAGAAGGTGGTGGTAATTTATTGCGCTTCTTTATGTTGTATTTAGGCTTACAACGCTTAGTAAAAGATGCTCGATATCAGCCCGTTTTTGACTTGCCGCAAAAGGTAAGATGTCGGAAACAAGTAGTGCCTGGCGTAGATACAAAGTTGATTTATAAATTAGAAATTAAAGAAATTGGTTTAATTCCAAATCCTTATGTAATTGGGGATTTAGAGATAATTTCTGATGGAATTGTAACGGTTCATTTTGAAAATTTAGGTTTGCAATTAAGAGAAAAAGACAATCCTAAATATTTGGAAACAACGGCTGATGTAGCCATTTCGCCACGTTCTGAAGGGGCATTGATGAATGAAAAAGACATTACGACTTTTGCCTTGGATGATTTATCTAAATGTTTTGGACCGGAGTTCGCTGTTTATGATGGTAGAACGGTTTCGAGACAACCAAATACCGATTTACAAGTTATTTCGAGAATCCTAAAAATAGATGGCGAACGGCATTATTTCAAAAAGCCTTCGACTTGTTATGCCGAATATGATGTGCCCGTAGATGCTTGGTATTATGAACAAAATTCGGCAGTAACGATGCCTTATTCTGTTTTGATGGAAATTGCCTTGCAGCCTTGTGGTTTATTGGGCGCTTATTTAGGAAGTACTTTGAAATTCCCTGATAAGAACTTGTATTTTAGAAACTTGGATGGAGATGGTGAAATGTTTGATTTACCGACAGGCACCGACTTTAGAGGCAAAACAATTAGTAATAAAGCTGTTTTAGCATCTTCTGTTGCTTTGGGTGGAACGATTTTGCAAAACTATACTTTTGAATGTTCGATTGATGGACATGTTTTTTATAAAGGAAAGTCCTCTTTTGGCTTCTTTCCTGGTGAAGCATTGGCATCACAAGTTGGTTTGGATAATGGTCAAGATTTCCCTGCTTGGTATGTATCGGAAGGTTTGACGACCCAAAATTATATGCAAATCAAAATGGATTCTTTGTATGGTAAAATGAAATTATTCAAAGCACCAGCGAATAAACCACATTATAGATTAGCAGGCGACCAGTTACTATTAGTTGATAAATTATTGATTGCAAAAAATAGCGGTAAACATGGAAAAGGTTACATTCATGCAACTAAATTGGTCAATACTTATGATTGGTTTTTCACTTGTCATTTTTACCAAGACCCTGTAATGCCCGGTTCTTTAGGGGTAGAGGCAATTTTGCAAGCGATGCAGACTTTTGCCTTACAACAAGATTTGGGAAAAGCATTTACTTCCCCTAAATTTGTGCAATTAAAGAATCATAAAACCATCTGGAAATATAGAGGTCAAATTTTATGGAAACCTGCGGAAATGAATTTGGAAGTGCATATTAAAGCGATTGAAAAACGGGGCGACCAATTGGCAATTATCGGTGATGCTTATTTGTGGAATGGAACGATGCGGATTTATCAGGTGACGGATTTGGCTTTGGGGATTGAGGAGGCGTAGGATATTAATTTTTTGATTTAGCAAAACAGTAAGTTTACAAGTAAATTTTCTATCTTGTTTATTAAAAACTAGAAAATTACACATTAAACCTATTGAAAATGTTAGAATTTGATAAAAATGGTAACTTATCCCCTTATGAAGCTATTGATAGTACTATTGAAATTGTAAAAGAAACTTTTGTTGATGGTTTTAAAGATTCTGAAACACGATTTGAACTATTCAAAGCCTATCTTGAATTAAAAGATAACGTTCAACATCTTGTGGAAACTAACTTTGTGCAATTTGTAAATGGAAGCTTTGTTACTAGAAAATTGAATCCAAATGATATTGACATTGTTTGTTTTATAGATTTTAGAATTTATGAACAGAAGGAAAAACGATTTAAGGAACTTAAAGTAGCATACAAAGCTTTAAATATTGACTGCTATTTTGTGAAAAAATATCCAGAAAAGCATAAGTATTTTATTCGATATAGAACAGATATGTTATATTGGAATGATTTATTCACTAAATCAAGAAAACGCCAAGCTAAAGGATATTTAAAATTAAAACTTTGATATGAAAGCGGAAGAAAATACATTATTAATAGAAATAAACGCCACATTAGAACAAATTCAACGAGCTAATCAAATGATTGCTTATCATCAAACATTTCAAGAACCGGATAATAGTGCGATTGATAACTTTTTAAGTTTAAGAAAAGACTTTTTAGGGCAATTAGATGAGTTGTTTAAGGAATTGAATTTGGAAGTTCGATTAAGAGAAGCGGCTTAAGGCAAAGTGGCAGAAATAATCAACCATTTATACCGCCTTTTTCCCTTCTAAGAAACTCAAAAAATGCGTCCATAATCCATTATGCAAGCATTTTTTGAATTCCTTAGAAGAAAAATTGACTGGTCTAACTGGCTAAT
>JBGCFJ010000159.1:0-10887 GCA_045106885.1 Saprospiraceae bacterium | reverse complement strand
CTAACCATGATGCCGCCCAATATATACCTACTTACGATGCGGACGGAGGAATTTTAAATAGTACTAATTTTTCGTTATCGGAAGGGGTGGTTAGTGCTACTAATAATGCTTGGTGTGCATCGCCTAACTGTTTACCTGACTTAAAATTTGGATTTAGGCTTGCTGGTGACCTTAGTTTATCTGGCAATGTGTGTATAGACGATGGTAGTAAAAATGGAAATTGTAGTACAGGTACAGAAGAACCACTAGCCTCAATGGTACTAACGATTTTTAACGAGGCAGGAGATTTGTTAGGTGGGGTTACTACGAATCAGACGGGTAGTTATAGATTTCCAAACTTACCTGAAGATAGTTATGTGGTCCATTTTGCTAAAGAACAAATTTCATTTATGGATTACTTTTTTACCACAGAAATCGGTGCGACCCCTGCGTTAAAAATTGTAGAGGCGAGCAAATCTATCTTGCAGAAAGTGTTAGTTCAAGCAGCTATTTTTGGGGTAGATTTTGCCTTTTTCCCTCATCCTACCATTATAGCGAAAGACGACTTCTATACGATTTGTCCCGGATTAATTTTTGAGCATAATAGCGTATCTTCAAATGACTTGATTACCAACAATTTAAATCGCTATCAATTACTGATTCCACCAACATTAGGAACAGTAGAAATGGAGGTCAATGGAAAGTTTAAATATATACCGATTGCTCCCGAATGTGATAGGGACAAATTTACCTATCAGGTATGTGATTTAATAGCGGAGGTATGTGATACGGCAAATGTTAGCTTGGTTTTCGAAGATAAAAAAGCCCCTACCCTATTAAATATTCCACCAGACTTAACTATCAATTGTGATGAGCAAATTCCAGCACGGACGCTTGTTTCTGCCTTTGACAATTGCCCTAGCATTAATGTAAGTCTGCAAGAAACAAGTAGCCAAGGAGAAGATGGATGCTCCTTGTACGATTATACTTTGACGCGGACGTGGATTGCGACGGATGTGTGCAAGAATAGTACATCTGCTACCCAAATAATTGAAATAGAAGATAAAGAACCACCCAGCATATTTAGGATTTATACCTTACCTAATGGAAAAAAATTAGTGGCAGGAATCTCTAAATTAGTAGGAGCAGGCTGGAAAGAAGTTAGTCTGCCCTTAAATTTTGAAACAGTTCCTTTAATTTTCAATCAAATTATTTCTGCTAATAATTCGATACTCCCAGTAGTGCAAACTAGAAATATATCCAGCGCTCAATTTGAAATTCGTCTTCAAAAAGAGGAGGCTGGTAATGAAACATATATTCACGAAAAAGTTGCTTGGATTGCTCTTGAAGGAGGAGCACAAAGTACGGATTTTATTCTAAATGCAAGTACGGTATTGGCTGATACCAGCCCAACGGAAATTAATTTTTTTACTGAATTCTTATCAAACCCTTTACTGTTTACTAGTCTACAAACAACCAATCAACAAAATTTAGCCAGGGTCACTTATAGTAATTTAACTTCTTCTGAGGTCTCTGTTAAATTAATAGAAACAAAAAATCAGGAGCTGGACCGTAATATTACCGAAGAAAAGGTCGCCTATTTAGGTATAGAAAACATAGGCGATTTATTCGATAACAAAGGAAATATCATTGGTGAAATAGGAACAAAATTAATTAACAGCGGCTCAAACAAAATAGTGCTAAACCATACTTATCACAATCCAATAATATTGGTTAGTCCGTACAATAATGTAGAGCATTCTTCCCAACTAAGGGTATCTGAGCTACTAAATGATAACTTTCAAATACAATTATCGCCATTAGGTGCTTCAAATTTTGTACCTCAACCAACTTCTATATCCTATTTAGTAATAGAAGGTAGTATTCCTTTACCTGCAACCGATTTTTGCACCAATAATGCAGAAGATTTACAAATAGGCGTCGATATTGTTGCGATAGATAATTGCGATAGATTAGCAGTTGTGTCTTATTCGGAACAACATGATTTTAATGGGACAGAGCAAATAATTAATCGCTCTTGGCAATCGAGTGATGAATGTGGTAATCAAGTAGCCTATTCTCAAAAAATTCAATGTCAAGGTGTTGGTATAGTACTACAAACTTTTCTACAAGGAGCTTTAATAGGTAGTAAAGAAGAAGGCTTAATGAGAGATGACCTGAGGAGAAAAGGATTGATTCCTGTAAATGAACCCTATTCTATGCTACCGAATTTTAAACACATTGGTTCAGGTGGCGGAGAAGTAATAGCAAGAGAATTATTAGAGGTGACAGGCCCAAATGCCATCGTAGATTGGGTTTTTTTAGAGCTTCGAGAGGCTGAAAATTTTGATACAATCGTTGCAACTAGTTCTGGTCTACTCCAAAGAAATGGCAATGTTATTTCAGTTACGGGAGATTCCGTAGTGATTTTTAAAAATGTGCCATGGGGAGATTATTATATAACTATTCGGCATCGGAATCATATTGGGATAAGTAGCCAAAACGCTTATACATTTGGTTTAAACACGATACCGAAAATAGATTTCAGAAATGTGTTTACAGCCACCAATGGAAATTATTCAAGTATCAAAATGAGCAATACAAACGCTCAATGGGCAGGAGATACGAATGGAGACGAAAAAATAATTTATCAAGGACCAAATAATGATCCTAGTCAAATGTTTTATAGCGTTATTCTTGATAAAAAGAATAGCCATTATTTAACAAACTATATTTCTAGGGGCTATTTAGTAGAAGACTTTAATATGGATGGTATTACTATTTATCAAGGACCGAATAATGATCGTTCATTATTGCTTTACAATACTATATTCGCACACCCAAATAATAGAAACTTTATAACAAATTTTATAATCAATATTGCTAATGGGCACTAATCTTCCAAGCAAGCACCTGTAACAAAATACATCCAATTATTAACTCGAAATAGATATGATTTTTGTGCTTTGATACTTACAAGTTTGTTTTCAAAATAGAATTTTCCTCCACCAACAGAGACACCTTCTACTTTAGGGGTGCTTGTAATTATCGTTTTGTGTTTGGATAATTCTAAGCCC
The DNA here is from genome assembly GCA_045106885.1 of Saprospiraceae bacterium. GTDB lineage: Bacteria > Bacteroidota > Bacteroidia > Chitinophagales > Saprospiraceae > JAFMDF01. The sequence continues at coordinate 7,831 of JBGCFJ010000159.1, read as the reverse complement.
CTTTTGGCTAAAAATTCTTTGATGGCTGGTTTCACTTGATTTTCTAAAATTTCTGGGTTAGTCGCAGTAACTATCCAATCATCGGCATAGCGAATAAACTGTACCCTGTGTCTTTGTTCGGTGAAATTATTGGTTTTCAAGATTAGTATTTTGAAGAAGTTATTCAAATTTTTGAATCCAAAACAAATCAAACTAGCACTACTGCAAAAACAGGTACGCTAGTTAACTGGTTCTTGAAAAAGCAGATTTTTGAGCAAGGAGACCATTTTGCTGTAATTATGGAACGGTTACAACAACGAAAAAAGCAATTAAAAAATGAACATACGGCTGCTTGGGAGAACAGGTTAATTGCAAAAACAATGTCTGCTAATCAATTTAGAATGTTAATCCAGCAGAAGGAATCCTAGTATTAAATGGGGTTAAAAGTAGTTACTCCAACAAATTATTTCTAGAAGTAACTACTTTTAAACCCGTTTTCTTCTCAAATCGCTTTCTGGATTCACCCGCTATATCACCTGCTTGCTTAGCCACTTTTGCATTTTCATTATATCCCATAGCTCCTGTATTTGCTGAAAGTTCTTTTGCTGTCACTTCTGCTAAAATCAAATAGACTAACTCCATAGGACTCATATTATCTCTAATTTGGTGTTTATCAGCCAATCCTTTGAGTTTCTTATGTTCAGAAACGGAAAGGTCAAACGTACCTTTTGAGATAATATTTGTTAGAAAAGCAAAGTCTCTACTTTCGGTTATTCCTGCATCTTGCCAGCGTTCCGTCAAATCTCTTCTAGTTTCTACACTTCGCATTCGAGTAGCTATCCAATGGTCACTCATCCCCTTACCTCTCCAATGGTCATAGAACTTCCGAATAAGTAATGATGGGTCTTCTGTTTCTTGGATATTTTGTTCACCTGCATTAGCCAACCATTGTTTAAATGGTTCAACATTTGATGAAGGAATAGACTGAATCAACCTCAGTAAATTTTCTCGATTAGAGCAATCTGTTAACCTCATTTTCCCATCCGAAGCCTCCAATTTCAACCTCTTACAATTTGTAAGAACTTGCGCAGCACCTTCTTTTTTTAATCTATGCTTTAGAGTATTCCAATAAGCGGTAGGGTTGCTAGAGTCAGTCAAAGCGCCAACTACATCTATTACTGAATACCAAAATTCCCCATTATCATCTACTGTTCTAATATCCGAATTTTGAAAATTAATTATATCCATTTTAATTTTTTGAAAATTTAAAGCTATTCACAATTGGATTTAACCGATTAATTTTTAACAAAATAAAGTTTTTATTTTGTATTTTAAATCAAAAAACACATCTATATATTACTGACTACCAGTACAATAAACTTATAATTACTTATTTTTATTTATTGCAGTATTTATATATAAATAAGTATTGCAGTAACCTAAAATACATCTTCATTTTTTGGATTATTCCCTTAAATCTGACTTTTGCAATTATTCTTTTGAACTTGTACCAAGTTCAACTTGGATATTAAACCTAACCTTCTAATTCCATTTTAAGGGATTTAAATACTCGTTTTAGCGTACTTTTGTTTACTTACCTAACATTGGAAGCAAATTCAATAAACATTCCTCAGAATCGCTTAAAATAGGTTTTACTAAAATTTGGTTCTTCCTTGCCTTTCGCAAGCTTAAAACTAAAAATGCAGTAATTACTTATTTTTATTGATTGCAGTATTTAAATAAAATACGCACTACAGTAATTTAATTAATTTTCCAACCCGAAATCATAAGTATTTCGACTCCTTTCTATTTTCTTCTAGAAAGGTATAAATATCTATTTTTAGCACACTTATCTTCATTTGCATAACGATAGAGGAAAATCCAATAATAATCTCTCTAAGTCACTTAAAATGGATTTTATAGAAATGTTATTTCTTACAGACCTTAAAACTGGAGAAACAAAAATGCAGTAATTACTTATTTTTATTGATTGCAGTATTTAAATAAAAATACGCATTGCAGTAATCACTTAATATTAAGCTCCTTTTTAATTGCTTTCATGATGAAAGCTTTCATTGTCCCTCCTTCATCGACGACTTTATGTCTGATGGCCTTATAAATTGAATCTGGAAGGTCAATTGTGTATCTTGTAGTCTCTTCTAAATTAACTTTTCTTCTTCCCCTCTTCTTTTTTACTGGTTCTGGGGCAGTTTCTTTTTTTTCAAGCTCTTCTGTATGAATTTTCTTGACTATCTTCTCCCCTTTATCCTCTGCTATAATTGGTTTCTTTTTTAATAGCCCTATTCCTTTTTTTAAATCTTTTACTTTTGCCATGTCCGAATTGTTTAAATATTTACTTATGTTTAAGTGGATAAAGCAGCACTTATTTTTATTGATTGCAGTATTTAAATAAATATAAGGCTAATTTCATTTGCTATGTCCAAATTATTCAAGTATTTACTTATATTTAAGTAAATAAAGCAATACTTATTTTTATTGATTGCAGTATTTAAATAAGTATAGCGTTAAATCTCTTTTGCTATACCAATGATTTCCTCACATAATAATGTTATTTCTTTTTTAGCTTTTCCTTTACTATATTCATAAGCTGTTTTTCCTTCTTGGGTAGCCTCTGCATGGTCTGTTAATTCACTTAACTTAGACTTTAGCAAACCAATACCTGTTTTATCACCATAATCTTTTAGTACCTCTTCAAATGCTCTATTAAAATTTGTATTTCTAAACATATTCAACAAAAAATAAGCAGGTGTCTTTTCTTCTTTCTGTTGCATAATTTCCTCATAACGGTCAATAAACTTAGCTGTTACAGTATAGTCCTGCTTGCCTTTAGGAGCGACTGGCACTATAATTAAATGGGCTAACAGCATAATTTTACTCGCTATAGGATTAATAGATGGTGGAGCATCAATTATTACTACATCATAATTATTATATAATCCCTTTATAGAAGGAATAATGGCCTTTGGGTCGGTCATTTGTATAACCTGAATAAAAGGAATGCCTTTACTATCATTCTCCTGCCTATCGGCAAACCATTCAGTAGTAGCTGCGGTTTCGTCTGCATCGACAAGGCATACTTTTTGGCCCTCTTTTGCTAAAAAGACTGCAATGTTACGAGCTACTGTAGATTTACCAACGCCTCCCTTATAAGAGATACTTGCAATAATCATATAACGTAAGATTAATTAATTAATAATCGCAAATGTATAAAATTATTTAATTACTGCAATAATTAAATTTAAGTTATTATTTAAATACTTAAAATTAAGTATTTAAATAATTTTATTAATATGACTGAACATTATACCTTTTATAGTAAAGGTAATACAGTTGGTAGTTCATTTGAATAGCAGAATTAGAACAATAAAGATGATTAATGGAATCAAACTAAAAGGTAATAACTTTGGTAGTTATTAAAAATGTAGATAAATCGATAAGGAAGAAGTACCAAAACCATGATAAAAGTAATATACTTGGTAGTAAATAATAGGAAATGATGTTTTTTTTAAAGAAAGGTAATATACTTGGTAGTTCTTTTTTTTGTAGATATAAAGAGAAAAATAGGCGGACAGTATTAAAATCAATACAAAGGTAATAGACTTGGTAGGAAATGAAGGAATGAAAGAGCGTTTTAAAAGAAAAGTAATGCAGTTGGTAGTAAATAATAATAGAATATAGCTAACATAGAGAAAAAAGTAATAGACTTGGTAGTGGAATATAACGAAAAGACTCAATTTATAAAAAAAGTAATATAGTTGGTAGTAGCTAAAAGGTAATAAACTTAATTTGAAAAGAGAAGCTAACTAAATACAGTACAAAAGTAATAGGTTTGGTAGTAAATAATAGGAAAGGAAGTTCTTTTCGAAAAAAGTATTTAGCTAATTATGTACATGAAGAAGGGTGAGATAGAGGTAATGAAATTAAAAGTAATATAGTTGGTAGTGGGCAATATATTTCAATTTTTTTAACGACTCGTATGAATAAGCCTTAACCTTAATAAAGGTAATGTAGTTGGTAGTCATACTATTTTCTTTGAAATTCTAGACATCTAGCTATTTACGGAATAATTACAGTCGGATTTAAAAGGTTAAATTTATTTATGTCTATTTTTTTTTATGAAATCGTCTTATGATTGTTTAATTTTTACTTAATTTCTTTCTTAATTCTTAGACTTCTCATTAGCCCTTGATTTTGTTGAGGTTATTATAAATTAGGTAATGTAGTTGGTAGTGTTTTTATATTAAAAAGTAATATAGTTGGTAGTAGATACTTTACTTTAGGTAATAAACTTGGTAATTAAAAGTAATATAGTTGGTAGTACATAGAAAGGTAATTTTTTATAAAAAGTAATATTACCTTTTGAATCTTATTACTTTTTATTTACCTTTGGTTGATGAAGAAGAAAACGCACGATATTGTCAGGCTTGATGACAGATTGGTCTATCATGGCTCTTACAGTCTTTCTGCCAAAGCAATCAAGATTATATTTTATGTAATTGCTAAGTACATAAATCCTAAAGATACTAATAAGACCTTACCTATTATAGATATTCCACTAAAAGAAATTGCAGTTGCTATTACAGAAACAGATGTTGCGAAAAAAAATAACTGGTCAGGTTCTTTATATAAATCTATCAATGGAGTATGTGAGGAAATGAGTAGTACTCAGATTAAATTCCATTCAGATGTAGAGGTCGATGGACTTAAATTGAAAGGGTCTATTAACTTGTGTTCTGTTTTTCCACGAATAATTAATGGAGAGAAATATATTTCTTTTGGATTTGACCCACTTATGGCGCAGTTTCTTTTTGGTTTAACAAAATATGTACTTACTTATCGTCCAGAAGTCAATCGACTAAAAAGTGGATATTCAATTCGATTGTTTCAAATGCTGAAAGGACATGCTCGGAAAAAAGCCAAATTTGGCGCAAAATTTTTTCGAGAAACCTATAGTGTAGAGAATCTTAGGTATTTATTCAATGTAGGAAATGCTTATGCCGAATTTAAGCATTTTAATAATCTCGTCATCAAAAAATGTATCAAGGAAATAAATGCGAATACTACTATTAAGATATTGAATGTAAATAAAATGAAGAAGGGTGGAGCAAGAACAACGAGTCACCTAGAATTTGTTTTCACAGAACAAGAGCCGAATGAAAATCTTTTATTAACGGATTCTAATAGTAGTAAAGGATTTATACCTAATGAGTCGGATATAGATAAATTGAGTGTTGCTGAACTTCAAGCTTATGAAATGTTAGTTGAGTTTGGAGTGATTAAAGGGATTGCTTACAGAAAGATATTACCAGAAATAAAAGGGAGTGAATCAGAAGGGTTTGAAGATTATTTTATTAGGTTTTGTTTAGACCATTTCAAGAAATGGTCTACTAACCAAGATAATCCAAAAAAAGCAGCAGCTACTTTTGTTAATTGGTGGACTAAAAACGAAATTTTTGATGTAACAAGTGATGTATGGACTATGGCTAATGAACAGATTGTTGAACAGAAAAAGCAATTGTTGAATAAAAAATCTGATGCTTATCAAAATAGGATGATTGCTAAGGATATGACTTACAAAGAATTTTCTTCATGGTGGAAAGAACAAGAAAACAAGGATAAAAGTGAAAAAACAATTGATTTGGATTTAAAGATAAAGGAGAATTAGGTTGACTCTTATTTCACATAATTAACTCAAATGGGACTTTATTAAAAGAAATTTGGGTTGTTTGCCCATTGCGTATAAAAGGGCAAGTACGATAATAAATCTATTGCAAAACGAGACTATATCTATTGATTTACAATACTTTACCACTCGTTCTTAAATTTAAAGGAACAAATTGTCGATATTTGTTAATCTCAAATTCAACTTCAACCTCAAATTCCCGTCGAAGGTGGTTTAAAATTGAAAATTTAAAATTGAAAATTAAATTTTACTTAGTACCTAATTACCTTCCATCGTGTTTATTTCCAAATTACATTATGCTTTTTATATATAAATATAGTTTTTAAACTTCTGATTATGAATAGTTTAATATAGTAATAAAAATTTATATACATTAAATAAAACCTTAAATCCATTCCTTTAATTTCGTAAATCGTTCTAATTTGTAATTTTAAATGGCCTTTTTAGGCGCTATTTTTGCACCAAGCTTTTAAAGCGTATCTAGTTTATTGAAATATACTTAGTATCTTTTAGATAATCAGCTAAAAAATCAATAATATAAAAAATGATACGTCAATATTTAAATCCGTTGGGATTTAAAGAAATATATCCCCAACGGATAATTATCAGTTTTTAATCTGACGAGCTATTTCAAAGTTTCTTAAAAATACCCTCCATTTTTTAATACGCCGTTATTGCCCAGTTTAAAAAACGCCTACTTTTAATTCACTTGGCAATAACAAAAACGTACCTTAATTTATGGTGAAATTTTAATTTCAACTACCAGAATTACTCCCTTGCCCTAGCTTAGTTTTTAGCTAAAACTATCCCCTTTAATAAATAGTAAATGTATTTTCAAAACTATGAAATAGAGATATAAGTTTAATTTTTATGAGGGTACAAACACTTTTTTTAATACTTATTTTTTTATCAATAAATCAACTCTTATTTGCTACGACTAAAGCAGTAAATAGGAATTGTTTCTTGCATAAAATAGACCTACCCCAAAATCAATTGAATCACCTAGAACAACAAAATTATGCTTTTTCTAGTAGTACTTCTGCTTATTTAAAGCATTTTGATAAGGCTATAAGCAGTAAAAAAGGAGCTATTAGTAATTCCTATTTGGGGATAGATTTGGGTGATTTTTACAATACTAAAAATACAGTTATCAATATAGCGGATACTTTCGCTTATAGATTCCCTACACAAAATTACAATAATGACCCGCTATTTTTATATAATGAATGCCCCGCAACAACGGTCAATCTAAATACAGCCTATAGTGTAGGTAATTTACCTGCTGGTACCAATTTGACTTGGCACACAAGTTTACCTGCTACGAATGCCAATAAAATGGCGGATGTGTCCACCTTAGGTAGTGGTATCTATTACGCAGCCTTCTATGATGCTACGAACGACTGTTATGGCGATAACGGAATGGCTACTTTAGCTATCAATGTTAAAATTATATCCTGCACCACCATTAATAATGAATGCCCCGCAACGACGGTCAATCTAAATACAGCCTATAGTGTCAGTAACTTACCAGCAGATGCAAGTTTAACTTGGCACACGAGCTTACCAGCGACAAATGCTAATAAAATGGCGAATGCGTCCGCCGTAGGTAGTGGTACTTATTACGCAGCCTTCTATGACGCTACAAACGACTGTTATCCCGATAATGGGATGTCTGCAACGGCGGTTAATGTTGAACTTGTCCCATGTGGTGAAATCTGTGATAATGGCATAGACGATGATGGAGATGGAGCTATAGACTGTGCCGATGGAGATTGTGCCAACTATGAACCTTTGACGCTAATGGATGATAATTATGCAACTTGTCCAGGTTTTTTAATTGAGCGTTTCTTAAAATCGAACGATGTAGTTACTGCGAATGCTGTTTATTTGCTAAAACAAGCACCAACTAAAGGAGTCGCAGTTGTCCAAGAAAATGGAATTTTTAGCTATAATTCTTCTTTGACAGACTGCTTAGATGATAGTTTTGTCTATCAAGTATGCGATACACTTACTGGATGTTGTGCGGAGGCGACGGTATTCATTGATTTATCCGATACGGAGCGACCTCAATTGGACAATCTCCCTGAGGATGAAACGGTTCATTGTGATGAAATATTACCTACTATTCCATCCGTTTTTGCTTTTGAT
>JBGCFJ010000158.1:0-1801 GCA_045106885.1 Saprospiraceae bacterium | reverse complement strand
CTGCTACGAAAATTGAGGCATTAACAGAAACAGCTGCAACTGGACTCAAGCAATTTTTTGAAAGTCCTTTCATTGAAAAGATTTCTAAAGTGCAGACCTTCTTTAAAGAGGCAAGTCAGTTAGTCAGCAAAATAGTTCAGAATCTTAGAATGACTCGGCAGCTCATTGAAACGGAAAAAGAGATTTATGAACTCTTTGTTCGCTCTCTGGACCAAATTGATAAAGCAGAAGATTTTGCAGGGAAGTGGAGATACCGATGGATTCTACTACAGCTCTTTAATGAATCCACCAGAATCTTTGAAGTCTTTGATATCGCCACGCAAAAAAATATGGGCATTATTGATGATAAGGGGCGAATTCTACTAATCAAAAATGCCTTAAAACAGGCAAAGACAGTTAAGGCATCTATGAAAGCGACCGTTCGCAGAACGAATAGAGCTTGGTATAAACTCAAAACCAAACAACGAGAACTAGAAACTTTTAGAAAACTCTTTAAAGAAACATAAGCAACTATAAATATTCACTTATGGAAGGATTTTACGAAATACAAACAGTTTTAGAAATTATCCGCAATGATTTAATCACCATTGGTGCAGACATCGTTTGGATTGGACAAGCTATTGGAGCGCTTGGAGCTTTGCTCTATATTGCCAAACTAGCTTATGAAGGTATGTTAGGAGGTAATTTATTTACACTCAAAACTTTTCGCCCTTTTGCTCTGGCTTTGGTTCTAGCATTATATCCTCAATTTATGCTTGTCATTGATGGTGTTGCGATGGGCGTTAATCGAGGTTTGGGACTTGCCATCATCACCGATGAAGTGCGAGTTACCGAAATTTTAAAAACTAGAGATTTAAATCCTGATACAGAGGATGACCAGCACCTCATTGGTATTGAAAATATTCATGCCGAAGAATCGGAAGATATATCTGACAAAGTAAATCAACTAACCGATGCCGTTACGGGTAGCCTTAATGTCTTTAAATGGGTAGGCGAAAAGTTTTATCTAGCCATGATGCGATTTTTAGAAGAAATCCTCTTTCGGCTCTCCCATGCCATTTTGGTCATTATCAATTCTCTTCGAGTTTTCTTTCTAGTCGTCTTATATATAGCAGGGCCTCTTGTTATTGGTATTTCTGTTTTCCCAGGCTTTGAGGCAGCGTATATGAAATGGCTCGCTAGGTATTTATCTGTTCATCTCTGGCTAGGTATCGGAAATATCTTTGAGGCTATTTCTGTTCGACTTTGGCGAATCATTGTGGAAAATGGTGGCTTTTGGACCAAAGGACTTGGTTTAGAAGATACCGTTAATTCCGTCATACTTACTCAATGGGCTTGGATGTTTCTACTAATTTTAATCGTGGGCTATATCACCGTTCCCATTGTGGCAGGATGGGTTATTTCTGGTTCAGGTATTGGTCAAATGGGGTCATTATTATCTGCTAGTATTGGTAAAGGGGCTATTGGTACTGGTGGAGCTGTAGTCAAGGGAGTTCAAAGAGCTAGATATAATCCTAACAAATAGAATCTATTATGAAAGAGTTATTACTGAAAATAGTGGGTGTTCCTTCCAAGAAAGAACCTGAAAAGGAAAATTTAGCTACCAATGGAGCAATTGAAACACCTTTAAATACAAAAAGATTACACAGTCTTATGAATATTGATACTGCTTTCAAACAAACTCGGCTCATTGCTATCTTGACCCTCATTAGTTCTTTTCTCTTTTGTGCAATGGTGATGGTGGTGGCTATGAATATGGTCACCAAAGGAAAAGGGAAAATCTATATCACTAATGGCTATG
>JBGCFJ010000157.1:0-1593 GCA_045106885.1 Saprospiraceae bacterium | reverse complement strand
ACCATTGGAGAAACGATTCCAGCAGGCATGAAACCGATGCCTAAACTAAGCCAAAAAGAACTACAATCCTTTGACCAATATACGCCCCAACAAATGAGTGCGCATGTTGGAAGAGTCGGCAAATATAAACCATCTCCTTTCAAAGGATTCCCTAATAAAACACCCGATTTATTAACTTGGTTTGATATTCTTGGTCCACAAGACAGCGAAGGTCACCAATTTCAAGTCAAACCAGGCGACCCGAATGGGGAGCAATTTAATGTCTATGGTATCCAAGCTGAACCAAAGGGCAAAACAGGAAAATACAGCAGAGAAGAAGTAGAAGTATTAGAAGTTCATCGAGGAAAATTTCAAGTGACTTGTATCCATAATGGAGAACGATTGACGGCTACTTTAAATAGTGGAGATATGTTTACATTTCCAAAGGGTTCAGTTAGAAGTATTACCGCCAAAGATTATGGTTTTGCCTATCTTGTAGTAGGTGAAGATTATCCTGATGCGCCTAAAATATTGTAATTCTTAAATCATGGTGATTTTAAAAATCACCATGATTTAACTCGAACTGTACAAATGCAATCATCCAACAAAAATATAAGTTCTCCGAACAAGGCTTTCAATCCAGCTAAGGTCAATTCACAACTTAGTAAGTTGTGTTACATCTGCTGGATAGCCTTGTTTTTTGGATGTCAAACAGAAATAAAAGACGTTGATAATTTGAATTTAGTTCTAGCTGAAGTACCGCTTTCCATAGCAGGACTTCAGCAAAGAACCTTTCAATCTAAGCTCACTTTTGAGAAATCATTAGTAGGAGCGAATAAATATAAAGCAGACCTTTGGTCTTATGATTCCGATAGTTTAAAAATCTATACCTTAGTAAATACGCCAACCACTACAAAACCAACAAAAGGTTTTCCTATCCTAATTTTTGGGCATGGCTTTCATCCAGAACCTAAAAAATATGGCGTAAGCACCCAAACAGGAAAGGATTGGCGTCCAGGTGATTATTACCGAGGGATTCCAGAGGCGTATGCAGAAAAAGGGTATATAGCCATCACGCCAGATTATCGAGGGCATAATATTTCGGAAGGCTTTGAATATACTCAAACGAGTTATTTAGCAAGTACCTATTATGCGATTGATGTCTTACATTTAATTGCTGCTTTACCGAATTTAAAAGACATCAATTTAGACCAAACCTATTTTATCGGACATTCAATGGGTGGAGATGTAGGTTTAAAAATGTTATTAGCAACCGATAAAATAAAGGCGGCTAGTTTATGGGCACCAGTAGCGGCTACCACCTATGAACAAGCTTTATATTATGGTAAGTTTTATGATGAAAATGGGGAGCAAACAACGACTGAAAAAATGACCGACTATCTAGCTAAAATGGATGGCGTTATTAAAAATTTAGGGTTTAAATATGATATAGATTCAGGAGACCCTATCCATTTTATCAAAGATTTGAAAACGCCCTTAATCATTCATCATGCAAGAGCAGAAACTTCTGTTCCCTATATGTGGTCAGAAAGTTTAGCCGCAAAATTATATAAATATCAAAAGCCCTTTGAGTTTTATGCTTATGACGGCAAA
>JBGCFJ010000156.1:0-8351 GCA_045106885.1 Saprospiraceae bacterium | reverse complement strand
CATCACATCAGCAACCTACTTTTATATTTTTTGATTCAGTTATTAAGTGGAATTTGACTGGGGCTTTTACTTCTAAAAGCCCACGTAGTCAAGTAAATCCCATCGTATTAATAACCTACTTATTAATCTCTTTAGTTTCTTTATGGTTTTTGAGTGCGGGGAAGTAAATAAGCAATTTTGTTTAGTGTATGAGTGTTTGTTTTTCGCTTAAATTACTTCCCCATTTTTTTGTCTAAAGTTGTGTTCTAGTTTTTGTTCTTAATTGTCCCGAATGCTTAATCTGTTTTGTTCTTAGTGTCTGTTTTTGTTTTGTCCCTGCAAGTGATGATTCATTAACCATATTTTAATCTCACTTTTTTTGTTCTTGTTTTTGTTTTTAACTGTCCCTATTTATATTAAATTCTTACTTCATTTGAAATACTTGGCTTGGCTTGACTATTCGCTACCGTACTTCCTTTTGGTGCAGTATTTTTATTAAATTCGCAGTTAATTAATTTTGATTGACTAACTCCATTTGTGCCTAAGTTGAAGATACCACCACCCTGAATCATTGCTTTATTATTAGTGAATTTAGAGTCATTAATGTGGCTGGTACAAGCACCATTTTTACCATAGTTAAAGATTGCGCCGCCAAATCCTGCAAGGTTTTTATTAAAGTTGTTTTCTATAATAGTTGGTAAACAATTTCCTTTTTCTGCTCCGTTGTTAAAGATAGCACCGCCGCCTAAAAAAGCTTTGTTATCTTGGAAGGTACAGTTGACTAAAGTTGGCTTACATGTTCCTCCATTTCCTGCATTATTATATAAAGCGCCGCCATCTCTAGCTGTATTTTCAATAAATCTACAATTTCTAATAGTTGGATTCGATTGATTACCTTTCTTTCCTCCTTCATTATACATCCCTCCTCCAGAAGTAAATCTTGAAGCCAATGTCTCATTACCACCAGCGTAACCGCCAGTGATAATGAAGCCATCAATGATTGTTGCCTTTGTTGCAGATGCTGTGTAAAGCACGTTAAAAGTGTTGTCTGTTTTTTGTGATGTCCCTATTTCTCCGCTAAGGACGGTTTGATTTGCCTTAATGATTCTCTCTCCGATTGAGGTTTCGGAACCTGCGAAGCCACCGTAAAGTGCCACGCTATTTTTAATATGAAAAGAAATTGTTCTGTTGTTGTCTGTTGTTGGAAGGTATACGCCTTTACTAACCCAAATCTCATCTCCCACAGTAGCCTTTTGTAAAGCAGCTTGTAAGTTCCCTGTAGCTGTTGCCCAAGAAGTTCCGTTGCCTGTAGCACCCGCCTTCACAAAAATTGTGGCTGCGTTTGCTTGCCAATTCATGGCTAAAACTAGTGTTAAAAATAAGAATCCTTTTTTCATCTTCCCTGTTGTAATGTGGTGTTATTAATAATGATGGGGGGAAGTTTGAAATTTGATTTAAAAAATCAACAACTAATTGTTATTTTAAAAATCAAAAATAAAAACGGTTTCAAAAGTTTTTGTTATTGTTCTTGTCGTGAGGGGAAATCTAGTGGGAGTATTTTTAAATTCTGTGGGGAAGTTTGTTTCGTAATTATGTCACAAATATATAGCTGATTACAACACGACGCAAGTCTTTCACCTAAAAAAAAAACAACCCTTCCAAACAAAACTACACCTAACCAACTAATTACCAATACTTTAACGTTCAAAAATAAATTTTAATATTTATTTTTAATATAAATTAAAATTGTAATTTACTACCTTAAATACCTCTTTTTTCGTGTTACAGATTCCACATTAGCTCTTTATTAAGCTTTTTTAGGAAATAATTTAAGGGAAAAAAATAAATTATTCCATTTTTTTCATTTTTGTGACATTCATTATTTAAAATAAATCAAAAATTACCGTTACAAATCAATGAGTTACATTTATCTTTTTATAAAAAACATTATTTTAGTGACTTATTTTCAGTAAGTACCATTTCACCCTTTTAATCACATTTCTTTTTCTATTAATTTCTTAATAACTGATTAACAAATAATTAGATTAAAATAGTAATCACGTGTCGGACACCTCCAAAGGTGTCCGACACGTTCGACTAACCTTTATCAGTTTTTTATCTGACGCTCTAAAACATTTATCAAATCACAAATCAACACTAATTCATATAGCAATAAATGCCATAATGTGTAGGTCTAGCCACATAAATTTTATTTCCCCTCGAATTATTCCATTTTATTAAGGTCGACGACCTATTTACACTCCATTCTATCTATCCAAACATCTGGATACGAGCTGCCAATCGCTGCTTATAAGTCCGACCTATTGGTAATATTTTTTGATAAATGCTTAAAGATTCTCGCTCGAGTCGTTGAATGTGTAATAAAGAGACGGCATAGGTTTTATGAATGCGACATATAGCAATAAATAGTAAATAACGGTGTAAGTTGCCGCCATCATAATAGGCAAACGCATTAAATTGACGTACACAAATTTCTCAAAGGGGGCTTTTGTTAAATAATCCCCATTGGCTCGCCATAATAAAATGACCAGCCAAAATAAAATATGTAGTCCTACTCTTTGTATCATTCGCTTAAAATAATAAGTCTTCCGTTAATTCCCCAAATTTTGAAGGGAACGGTCAAAAAAATTAGCTGAACGACCATTTTGACCTTTTAGCTACAAAAATGACTCCTATCCTTCTTTTTTCTGGAAAGTTGCTTATATGTAAGTATTTTTGAAGTAAATAAAACCGGTAGCAAAGCCTTCAGGCTTTCCCGTCCAAACTTGTTCCGATTTTTTCGGGAGGCCTTCAGGCCTGTTATATAAATATCCAACCTGAAGGTCGGGCACAGGAAAGCCTAAAGGCTTTTCTACCAGCATAAAAATCCAATAGCATTGATATATCAAAAAATCACCCTACTGTTCCTCTTATTCAGCTTACAAAATTCATTATTTAGTCAGGAAATTATCCTTTCTGGCAAAGTCAGTAGTCAAATCAACAATCAACCGATAGAATTTGCCAATATTTTCTTGCAGGATGCCGCCGACCAAACTACCCAAACTGGTACTATCACAGATAGGAATGGTCAATTTCAATTAGTCCTAAAAACAACAGGAACGTATCAAATTAGTGTTTCTTTTGTGGGATATACCAATTGGCAAAAAGACTTAATCATCGACAAGTCTATTAATTTAGGGCCGATTGTTTTACAAGCTGCCACCAATGAGTTAGAAGAAGTAGTTGTAACCGCCAATAAAAATATTATTACCCGAAAAGAAGATAAACTCGTTTTTAATGTAGCCTCCAGTCCACTTAAATCAGGATATGATGGACTAGAGGTTTTACAACGCTCCCCTAATGTTTTAGTCAGTGGTGATGGGTCGATTCAAATGCGAGGAGAAGCACCAACCGTGATGATTAATGGTAGGATTAGCAGCTTATCAGGCGAAGAATTAGCCAATTATATTAGCAATTTACAATCAGATAATATTCAATCTATTGAAATACAAACGCATTTATCCGCCAATACAGATGCAGAGAGTTCTGGTGGTTTGATTAATATTATTCTCAAGAAAAAGCCAATTGGATTTGATGCCAGTATTCGGTCCGATTATGCCATTTTGGGAGATGGTTTTAATACGGCTTTCACTGGGGCTACTTTTAATTATGGCGCGCAGAAATGGAATATTTATGGCAGCACCAATTACACTTTCCGCTATCGAGAAAATGACATACAAAACCGCTTGGAATATTTTGAACGACAGGAATTAATTACCGCTGAAGAAGTCTTCATTTCAAAACTAAAGCGAAATACTTCTCAATTGGGAATAGTCGGCGATTTAGGTAAAAATCATGTCATCGGAATCGAAGGGTATTTGTCAACGTTCAATTTTGAATTAAATAATACTAGCGACATTGACGTTTTTAACCAAACCAATCTTATTCAAAATGGGCAAGCTATCGTTGACGGTATTTTTAAGGGTGACCTCTACACGACTACCTTTAATTATACTTGGACCATAGATACGCTAAAAAGCAACCTAAAATTTTTCGCCGATTATGCCAACCAACAAGTTTCTAGAAATAATACGACTACTTCTACTTATGATGAAGGCATATTGACGGATAATACCGAAAGGAATAATTCGACTGCCAATACACTAATTTATACGGCTCAAACAGATTTAGAGAAATATTATAAAAATGGGTTAAAATTAGAAGCTGGTGCAAAATTGACTTACACTGATAGAGAAAACACCCTTTTATCTGATATTTTAAATAATGCAATTTGGTCACCCACTAATAGAACGACTTCCTTTAATTATACCGAACAAGTGATGGCGGCTTATGCGGCAGTGAATAAAAATCTTGGAGATAAATATTTTTTAGAAGTTGGTTTACGAGTTGAAAATACGGATTTAGAAAGAATGGATTTGGAAGACAATTCTGTCATTCTGCAAAATTATACCAATTGGTTTCCCGCTTTTTATTTATCTAGAGATATTGGCAAGAATAAAAGTCTTTCCTTAAGTTATTCTAAAAGATTGCGCCGACCTCCTTTTCAGTTTCTAAATAATAATGTCTTAAAAATTAATGATTTTCGTTATGAATTAGGAAATCCTGATTTGATACCAGAAAATGTCAATAATTATGAATTAGCGGTTAAAACCCCGAAATACAGCATTGATTTTTATGTCAGAAGAACTACAGAGGCAATTAACGGTATTTATTATCTAGACGGTCAAATTTCTTATTACCAAAAATTCAATGAAGGCATTCAGCAACAAATAGGCATTTCTTATAATCGCTATGGCAATTTGACCAAATGGTGGAATATTAATGCGATTGCAAGAGTTTTCCAACGGAAATTCATCAATGAATTAGGAACTGATAGTTTTGAGCGAATTAGTACCCGATTTAGATTCAGCAATAATTTTAAGTTGGGTAAAACCATGAATCTTGATTTCTCTGGAACTTACCTTTCTAAATATGAAGATGCCTATTACATTCAAGATGCTTTTTATCGTTTGGATTTAATGCTACAAAAATCCTTTTTTGATAAAAAAGTAATGGCGAGAATTTATGTAAATGATATATTTAATACCATGAAGGGGGGCAATATTAGACCTTTTGAAAACTTTCAAACGGTTCGGAAAGAAAAATGGAGAAGTCAGTATATACGCCTTTGGGTGAGTTATGCTTTCAATGGAACGAATAAGATAAATAAGCGAAAGAATCAATCTAAAAATGATGCTCGACGGCGACTTTAGTAGTATTGCAGTGGCAGTGGCGGTGGCAGTAGCAGTGGGCAGTGGTAGTAAGCAGTAAAGCCTTGATTTTTTAATGCTGAAACTTTATCTTTAACTTGTGAATTATTTCGATTCGCCGTACACCGTGTACCGTCAACCGTTTTCTGTCTCCATCATCAAATCACTATAAGAAACGTCAATTAAATCCGATGATTGAATAGCAAAAAGTGCCATATAATAAGCACATTGTTCTTTGAGTTTTTCGATGCCAATCTCCCCCGTTTCATCAATTGCCTCTATCTCGACAAAGGTGCCTAAATTTTTTACTTCATCTAAATGAAATTTCACATTGTCAATAAAGTAAATGCCCCGTTTTTTATCCACTACCGTTAAAATACCCATTGCAGCAGCGAGTACGTCCTTTAAATCTGAATTTGGTGGAAGGCGACGATAAGTAACTTGGGAGTTTTTAGGCCCTGCTTGATTAGGTCGATTATAATGAATTAAAGTATTTTCAATATTGCCTTCCCGCAATTTAAGCCGACCAATTGGTGCTTTAAAATAAGTATCAATTTGGTGGTCAATCCCTTTAAAAGCTGCTTTATTGGCTTGAAGTAGGGTTCTTATTTGAGCGGCATCGACACATTTTGCCTTTATTTCTATAATATTTACGGGCATGATTTAGTCATTGGTCATTAGTCATTAAGTCAGCAGTGCGAATGACTAATGACTTAATGACTAATGACTCGTTTTTTATTTCTTCTTTTTCTTTTTGAAATCTCCATTTTTCCAAGACTGAATAAATTTACCCCAAGAAATAGGATTAAAAATATTCATTGGTGGTACTTGCCCATAATGATAATAATTAGAAGCTTGTTCTTTTAAATAATAACTAGAATTCTCCCGTCCGTCTTTGACCACTGTTTGCCGACCTCTAGCCAAGACATCCTCTGCTACATTTTCTCTTGCTCTAGCTTGTAAATCACTAGTGACATCCATTGCTAAAAACTCTAGCTTAAAATGTTCTCTACTTGGCCAAGGAAAAACCACCGTTTCGGGTAAATTAAAAGTATCCTGCGTCATCATTTGTACAATGGAATAGCGATTATCTTCTAAAGAATCAGGGACAACAAATTCTACCGTCTTGTAGCCTATGGTAGAAAAAACAACCGTTTCTCCTTTTCTAGCTACAATCGTAAAATACCCTTTAAAATCTGTATAATCTCCTCGCTCCGAATCATCTTGAATATAAACATTTGCATAAGGAATGGGCAATAATTCATTCTCATTCGTCCCATCCAATACCAATCCAGATAATTGGACTAAATCCTTATTCTTATCTTCTTCCTGTTGTGCCAACGCTTCTTGATTAAAAAGACTGATAAAGGCAATTCCTAAGGCAAAATATTTCCACATAATTGAGTTATTTTTCAATTTTCAATTTTCAAATCACAATTTTCAAATCACTATTCGTCCCAAAGCTACAAAAAGGAAACGCTTTTTAAAACCTAGTGTACTTTAGTTTAGAAGGTATTAACAAAGATTTAACCTGATTTCCTCCAACATCGGTATTCAACCTTTGAAAATTGAAAATTGAAAATTCTAAATCAAAGATTCTCTACTTCCCCTTAAATGCAGCCCGTCGTTTCTCCACAAAAGCACTAGCCCCTTCCACAAAATCTTCACTCCCCGTCAAAGCACCGAAACTATTAATTTCCGTCTCAAAACCATTGACACAATCTGTAAAATAAGCATTGGTGCATTCAATTACTTTAGCTATAGCAATCGGCGCTTTTTTAGCAATTTTGTTAATAATTTCCTTCGCCTTGTTCACTTCCTCCCCTACTGGCACAACATGATTCGCTAAACCTAATGCCTTTGCTTCTTCCGCACCAATCATATCCCCAGTCATCGCCAATTCCATTGCTTTTCCTTTGCCAACATGCTGAATCAACCGCTGTGTGCCACCATAGCCTGGAATAATGCCCAAATTAACTTCTGGTTGCCCAAATCTAGCTTTTTCTCCTGCAATACGGATATGGCAAGCCATCGCCAATTCACAACCACCACCTAAAGCAAAACCATTCACCGCTGCAATAACTGGTTTTGGAAATCGCTCAATCATAAACATAATATCATTCCCTCTTCGAGACAATCGACTGCCTGCTTCGGCATCCATGCCTAAAAATTCTTTAATATCTGCTCCTGCAACAAAGGCTTTTTCGCCTGCACCAGTTACCACAATTCCCTTGATAGCCAATTGTTTAGGCGCTTCATCTTCGCCAAAAAAATAAGCCAATTCGTCCATCGTCTGCTTATTTAAAGCATTCAAAGCTTTTGGACGGTTTAAAGTAACAACTAGAATATTATCTTCGTTTTTGATAGCTAAATTTTGATATTCCATTTATTTTGTAATTTTTATTTAATGATTAGGCCGCAAAGGTCGGTATTTCTGTTTATTTCTGCGAATGCTTTTTAATTTAATCTAAGTAGTCAGACAAAATTAAGCTAACAATTTTTTACAACTTTTGTCAAATAGTCATATAGTGAAAAACACATAGTAAACATAGCTTTACGAACTAAATAGCACTATCCGCTTACTTATCAGGACAAGCTGTGTTCAAAAAAGAGTGATTTATTTTTGTTACAGTACTTATACCTATTCAACCATTAAACAATCTACTTTATTTTTTACCATTGAAGATAGGTAAGTGCTCAAACGACTTCATGCGGGCAAGTTACTCGTAAAAAGAACTCTGTGCCCTCTGTGAACTCCGTTTCTCCGTTTCTCTGTGGTAAAAATAAGCTACGCTCGTCCAAGTAAAAAAAGTTCGTATATTTTTGTCATACCACTTAGGCTCATTTACGAAAGGACACAAAAAACTAAATAAACTTAAAGGTCTTACTGAAAAAAGGTGTCGGACACTTTGATTTAATAAAATACAGATATTTTAATTATTAAAATCGAATCATTTATATATGATAAGTGTCCGACACCTGTTCCAAAATCGACCTTTTTTCAGTAGAACCCTTAAATGACTAAATGGTAAAAAAATAGGGGTGCATCTCAAAATGTCGCATTATAATTAATTGAGCATTAAAAATAGCTTAGACCTCTGG
>JBGCFJ010000155.1:0-3816 GCA_045106885.1 Saprospiraceae bacterium | reverse complement strand
GTAGAGATAGGGACCGTCTCTTGTAACGAGATGACTTGTGACATTCAAGATTTATGGGTGCAAACTACGGGCTGTCAAACGGATGAAACCCAAGAAATTTATTTTAATTTTTTCCAAGAAAATGAAGATAGCATTGGTTTTAGCGTCCTCATTGACGGTGAATTTATCACCTCCTTTCCATTCGACCCATTAGGGGATTCTATTGGCTATCATTTACCTAATTTATCTTTATCAAGTGGCGAACATACGCTAACTGTTTGTAAGGAAAGCGATATAAATTGCTGTGAAACAATTACCTTTATTGCTCCAAATTGTAGCAATGAGCATGATTGTAGCATCTTTGATATAGAAACGGACATATCTGACTGTCAACCTGATGGAACAGTGGATGTGAGCCTTAATTTTGAACATGACAATTTAAATAGCGATTTTTTCACTATTTTATTAAATGGTAGCAATTATGATACTTTCAGGTTAGCTCAACTACCGATTAATTTAAATAACTTAAACCTATATCCTGACAGCAATATTTTGAGTATTTGTGTTTATCAATCCACAACCATTGATACAAATGATAATTTTGAATGCTGTACGGAGATGATTTTAGATGCCCCAATCTGCGATACTACTTGTGAAATATCCAATTTATTTGTTAAAGTAGGGCCATGTCAACCCGATAATTTGTTTGACTTATTGGTTGAGTTTGACCACCAAAATGCTTATACAACTGGCTTTGATGCTTTCATTGATGGTGAATTTTATGGTTTTATTCCTTTTTTCGCTTCTAGTGGTTTTCCCTTATCTAATTTAGAATTAGCAGCAGGAGCACATAGTTTGACGATTTGTGGAAACGACCAACCCGATTGTTGCCAAAGAATTGCCTTTACGATTCCCGACTGTACCAATACTAGTGATTGTCGAGTCACTTTCGTACAAGCAGAAGCTTCTGAATGTAAGCCCAATAATTTGCATGATGTTTTGATAGATTTTGAACATGAAGCTTTAACTGGAGAATATTTTGAATTATCCTTGGGTGGAGCATTCTTTGACACCTTTAGACTGACAGAACTCCCACTAACTATTCCTGATATTGATTTACAAGAAGGTAGCAATCTAGTTGAAATCTGTGTATATCAATCAAGTTCTCCCTTAACCACCGATGTTATTAGTTGCTGTGTGCAAGCAGAAATTCAGATACCAACCTGCCCAAATGATTTTTGTCCCATCTATAATTTTCAAAAAGAAAACGTTAATTGTAATGAAGATGGCACCTATAATATTGAGTTCAGTTTCAACAGCGATAGTATTGACCTGAACTTAGTAAACGTTTTGGTGGGGGAAGAACGCTACGGTTTTGACCGATTGCCTTCTGGGCATTTCCAAATAAAAAATGTACCTGCCCCGCTTGGTCCAAATAGGTTAACTATTTGTTATAAAGATGATTTCATCGATTGCTGTATTTCTATTGATTTTTATGCACTCGATTGTAATGATATTGGCAATTGTCAATTTTTCTTTGTCGGTGCAGAAGCACGCCCCTGTGACTCTTCAGGATACGCTTGGGTAGACTTGACTTTCAATATAGAGAATCCTAGTTCCAATCAGTTTGAAATTATTGGGAATGATGGTAGTTATGGCATTTTTGAGTATGGTCAAGGTAATTATACGATTGGTCCTGTTCAAGGCGACGGCATTACTGCTTATGAATTTATGGTACAAGATATTGAAAATCCTACTTGTCAAGGATTTACTTCTATTCCGCCGTTTGTCTGTCAACCCTTAAATAATGATTGTCAGATTGACAGTTTAAGCATTGATGTCTCCGACTGCGCCCTAGACGGAACGGTAGATATTAGGGTTCTTTTTGATACGGAATTAGGCAATGATAGCGGCTTCAATGTCTTCATTGATGAAAGATATATTGAGACTTACGGTTATCACCAAATCCCATTTGTATTAAACAAAATTAACTTACCAGCAGGCAATCATCAACTCTCTATTTGTCCAAATGATATGGCAGATTGTTGTATCACCCAAGAAATTTTCATTCCAGAATGTGGTACTTGTGCGATTACGAATGTCACCGCTATTGCTTCCGATTGTGAAAATGAAGATTACTTCTTTGTCGACTTACAATTTGAGCTCACGAATCCTTCTGCAAATAGATTTAGAGTTGTTGGAAATAATCAATTATACGGCATTTTTGACTATGGACAAGCCAATTATCGCTTAGGTCCGTTAACTGGAGACGGAGCTACAATGTATGAATTTATTGTCCAAGATTTAGAAAATGCAAGTTGTGCTTCTTTTGCGGAATTAGAACGAACTATTAATTGTGAACAAGGTTTTGTCTGGCCTGGCGATGCTAATTTTGATAATATTACGGATAATTTTGATGTATTAAATATCGGTCTAGCTTTTGGACAAAGAGGACCAGCCAGAATACTAGCAGGTCCAGTTGATACAACAGAAGCGGACATTGCATGGGAACAACAAGCATCAATTGATTGGGATTATCAATTTCAAAATGGCTTAAATGCAAAACATGCAGATTGTAACGGAGATGGGATAGTCGATGAAGCAGATTTACGAGCTATCGAAGAGAATTACTTTTTTACCCATGGAGAAGCAAAACCAAAAACTTTTAGTGAAGGTACGCCTAATGACCCTATGTTGCATATTGATTTTCCGACCCTTTCAGATATCGAATTAAATAAAGAGATTAAAGTGCCTATTATTTTTGGGAACGAGGCTATTCCTGCCACTGCTTATGGTCTGGCTTTTACCTTAAAATTTGACCCAAGATTAATTAAAGACGGTCGAGTGGAATTTATAGATAGTTGGTTAGGCAGCCCTAATGAAGATTTGTTGACCATTAATAAAAACTTTGCATCGGATGGTTTAATAGAAGTTGCTATTACTAAAAAAGCAGGTGAGACGCCAATTGGAGCGGGAAGTATTGGCAATTTTATCGTCATTATTGATGATATAGAAGGTTTTTCTGGTGACCAAACGATTGAGGTTCAAAAAGTACAAGCAGTCGATAATGAAGGAAATATTTTAGCAGTTCATACCCCTAAAACCGTACTTTCTGCTATTACCGATACCGACAATTCAACCGATGATAAGGATATAGATATTACGGTTTTCCCTAATCCTGCTAATGACCTTATTTCTATTAGCTATCCCGTTCAAAATGCGGTTCAGCAGATTGATATTCGTAGTCTTTCTGGTCGGTTGATTCAATCTATTAATCCTGCTGACAAGGCAAATATTGATATTTCTGGGTTAGTTAGTGGGGTTTATATTTTGGAGCTTCAGACTGGTGGTGCTACGGTTTATCGGAAGTTGGTGAAGCAGTAGTTATAGGCGGAGAGGCGGAAGGGCGGAGAGGCGGAAGGGCGGAGAGGCGGAGAGGCGGAAGGGCGGAGAGGCGGAGAGGCGGAAGGGCGGAGAGGCAGAAAGGCGAACAGGCGGAAAGGTTGGTTATTCAAAATTACGGAGATATAGTATTTTTTGGCATGGGCAAATTATAGGTCTTAAATCTTACATTATAAACCCGTCTGAATGGAACGGGCAGGTCTGTTTCGTAAAAACTAGAGGGGTTTATGATGTAAGATTCTTGTCTGCCAGTAGGCTGGTAAAATTTATGATTTTTGCCACCCTCTCAAAAATCAAGATGAGCCAACACTGTTTATTAACCGTTCATCGACCGCTTACTTATTCCATATTATGACTAGCCTACCTTTAAGCCTGTCCGCCCTTTTGCCTTTCCGCCTCCATTAATTTCTAGTTAAAATGCTCATCTGTCTTTTT
>JBGCFJ010000154.1:0-17949 GCA_045106885.1 Saprospiraceae bacterium | reverse complement strand
TGTTCAAAAAGCCCAACCCTAAGAGTATGACTTGCTTTTTATGGGCTAAATAAGGCTCATAATATTTATTGGTTTCAATCTGCTTAATGGCTTGCTGAGAAAGGGTTGTTACCCGCTTAATCTTATTGCCTTTGCTAAATTTGAATTCAATAATATAAATCTTGTCGGAAAATTCTAAGACTCCATCAATTCTGCCCTTATCGGTCTCTTTTTCTAGTAAGGTTTTTGCACCAACCAATCTTAACACTAAATAGACTAAAGAGTGATAATAGGCTTCTTTTGGAATGTGTAAGCGACTAGGAATATCCGCTAGGAAACTCGTTAATTTATTGGTGAAAGTGACTAAATCTTCTGCAATTAAAGCATCTCTAAGTGCTATATATTCAGGTTGTAGGGCAACTTCGTCCTTGTCTACAAAAGAAGCGGCAATATAAGTTAGGAAAGAATGTTTCACTTCATAATTGGGATAATCCAAATAAAAATAACGTTCTAAACCATCCCTTTCAAATTTTTTAATGGTCAAATACCCTGTTTGAAAGAGTAGCGGAATTAAAGGAAAAGTTCGCATTTTTAAAGAACTCCCTGTTAAATCTTTTACTTTGACACCTTCAAAAGTTTCTGGTAAATGTTTTTGTTCCTTGATTAAATCAATTAAGAAAGTAGGCGTACCTGTTGAAAACCAATAATTTTCAAATTCTCTTCTATTTAACAAAGCAAGAATAGAAAATGGGTTATGCAAATGGGTGATTCCATCAAAAGAAAAGCCATTATACCAATATTGAATTCCTGCTGCTATTTCTTTTTTACTTAATCCAAATTTATCTTGAAGTCGTTGCAAATAATCAGGGAAATTATCCCATAATTCTTTTTTAGTAAAGCCTACAATTTGACTATAATCTGCTGACATAGAAATATCATCAAGATTATTTAAACCTGAAAAGATACTAATTTTAGAAAAACGACTCACACCAGTCAGCATCACAAATCGTAAATGATTATCTAAACCTTTAAAACTAGTATAGAGACTTTTTAAAACGCTTCTATTTTCTATAAACCTTGCTTCTTCCGTCAAATAATCAACCATCGGTTTATCATATTCATCCACCAGAATTACTACTTGTTGTTGATATTTTTCTACTAATTTTTGCACTAGCTCAACCAACCTATCACCAATTACCGTCTTTTCTAATAGTATATCATATTCATCGGCAATAAATTGAAGATGATTTATCAAAGATTCTTGAAAAATAGCTACACTTCTATATTCAACTAAAGAATAGTCTATGTGTATAACAGGATATACTTCCCAATCTTTTTCTTTTTCATAAATATAAAGTCCATCAAAAAGATGCTTTTTTCCTTGAAAATAAGATTTTAGAGTAGTGAGTAGCAGAGATTTACCAAAACGTCTAGGACGAGATAGGAAATAATATTTACCTCCATTAACTAAATTATATATGTATTTAGTTTTATCTACATATATCATACCTTCTTGTCTGATATTTTCAAACGTCTGAATACTAATAGGTAACTTTCTCATGGTTGAATTTTTGGATTAAAGATAGCCATTTTTAACCTAATCTATTTCCTTTCCAGTTCGACCCACCAACGTCTGCTACTTTCAATTGCTGCTGATTCTCCAAGTATAATTTCAAACCAATCTTAGCAGCCAATTCTGCCTCTGCCGTTCGTTCTGCTAAAATCTTATCCGCAGAATAATAATTTTTAACAAAATGCGTATCGAATTGACCAGAAGTAAAGGCTTCATGTTCACAAACAAATTTCCCGAAAGGCAAAGTTGTCTGAATGCCTTCAATCTCATATTGCTCAATAGCTTTTAACATCAATTGAATAGCCGCTTCTCTAGTCTGCCCGTAAGTAACTAATTTAGCAATCATTGGGTCATAATAAATTGGGATTTCCTGCCCTTCTTCATAACCATCATCCAACCGAATGCCTTCGCCTGTAGGTCTAGTATAGGTTTCTAAAGTACCGACACTTGGTAAGAAGTTATTGAGTGGGTCTTCTGCATATACCCGCAATTCCAAAGCATGTCCATTGATGGATAAATCCTTTTGTGTAAAGGCTAATTTTTCTCCTCTAGCTACTTTGATTTGCTGTTCGACTAAGTCAATACCCGTAATTAATTCCGATACAGGATGTTCTACTTGCAGCCGAGTATTCATTTCTAAAAAATAGAAATTCTTCCCATTGTCTAATAAAAATTCGACTGTTCCTGCACCAACATAATCACAAGCCTTAGCTACTTTGACTGCTGCTTCACCCATTGCCTTTCTAATCTTGGGGGTCAAGACCGCAGAAGGCGCTTCTTCTACTACCTTTTGATGCCGTCTTTGCACACTACATTCTCGCTCAAATAAATGCACCACATTTCCATGTGTATCTGCCAATACTTGAATCTCAATATGTCTAGGAGAAGTAACATATTTTTCTATAAAAACCGACCCATCACCGAATGCAGAAGTCGCTTCACTAATCGCCCGTTCCATTTGTTCGGGTAACTCTTTCAAGTTTTCTACTACTCGCATTCCTTTTCCACCACCACCCGCAGAAGCTTTGATTAAGATGGGGAAACCAACTTCTTTGGCAATTTTCTTAGCTAGTTTTACGTCCGTAATTGCTTCATCTATACCAGGCACCATAGGAATATCGTAATCCTTAACCGCTTCTTTGGCTGCCAATTTGCTACCCATAATTCGGATGGCATGCGGACGTGGCCCAATAAAAGTAATGCCTGCTTTTTCTACCTTTTCGGCAAATACGGCATTCTCACTCAAAAAGCCATAGCCTGGATGAATCCCATCTGCGCCTGTTTGTTTAGCGGCATCAATGATTTTATCCATCACCAAATAAGATTGATTAGATGGAGCAGGCCCTAAAAATATGGCTTCATCGGCATAACGGACATGCAAAGCATTTCGGTCTGCTTCAGAATAAACGGCTACGGTTTTAATACCCATTTTTTTGGCGGTTCGCATGACTCTTATGGCGATTTCGCCTCTATTGGCTATAAGTATTTTTTTCATTTTATAATAGTTGTTAAATCATGGTGATTTTCAAAATCACCATGATTTTAATGCTATAATTG
Organism: Saprospiraceae bacterium; assembly: GCA_045106885.1. Classification (GTDB taxonomy): domain Bacteria; phylum Bacteroidota; class Bacteroidia; order Chitinophagales; family Saprospiraceae; genus JAFMDF01. The sequence goes on along the minus strand of JBGCFJ010000154.1, from coordinate 14,840 downwards.
TTGAAACTCCTTCCAAGCTGCTTCCGCTAATTGATTCGTCAAATTTTCAATATAATAACTCCCCGCAGCAGGGTCAATGACTCTATCCATATAACTTTCTAATTGCATTAAATGCTGAATATTCAAGGCAATTCGCTGAGCAAAGGGCGTCCCTAAACCATCTTTGACTTCATCGGAAGGATAAATGTATAAGCGTTTTGCTCCACCAATAATGGCTGCCATTGCTTGAGCAGTTGCTTTTATTTTATTGTAATTTTCGTTATCGGTTTGTGTGGATGTCGTTAGATGTGCTTCGATATTTGGATTGGTGGTACTGGTAATTTGCCAAGCAGTTAAAACTTGTTGCCAGCATAATTTAAGTGCTCTGATTTTGGCAATATTGACAAAATAACTATCACCAACGGCTATCGAAAATTGAATTTGCGAATGGAACTGATTTAATGCTAAACCTTGTTCATTTAACTCCGTCAAAGCGGCATTGCCTTGTGTTAGCGTTTGTGCAATTTCCGTAACCACTTTTTCTGTGCTTCTATTTAAAGAGCGTGTATTGACGGTCATCAATTGCGCTTGAGGTAATTGGGCAGCAATTTCTTGCAACCGAGTAGCGTCCTTCGCATTGGCTACGATTTTTCCTTTAAAACTAAAGCTACAAGCCAACTTTGTTCCATCATACCCTTTCTCTTCCACATAGGCCAAGAAGAAACTAATAAACCGTTTCCAAGATTTTTGCTTAAAAATAAAATGCGTCGAAATCCATTCTAATTCTATGTCTTTCAATAAGCTTTTTAAGTCTTCTTTGGAAGGACTTTTTCGTAATTCAAAAGCAATCGCATTAGAGCCATTCATCAAAGCATTTAAGGCTTCTTTATTGGCGAGTTGCATATTGCCTACTTGCACTTTTACTCCTATTTCCCAATCGTTATTTTTTCTTTGATTGGTCAACGGTTTTGGCGTGCCCTCTAAATCGTCTGCATGTGCAAAAGGCGTCAAGGTAATCCCCTCATTAATAGCCCAATTTAGCCCATCAATAGGCTTCCCTTTTAAGTCTTTTTCTACTTTCGCCAACCAGTCTGCTTTAGAAATTGGTTGAAATTCTTCGAATAATGTTGCCACTTCTTTTTGTTTAGAAGTCAGAAGTCAGACCGTTTATTACATAAACTGTCAGCAGTCAGCTGTATGACGTTGACAGACTCGATTTTTATCGAGATAAACAGTCTGACACCTGACAGTTATCGAAGATAACGGTCTGACATCTGACCTCTCCTTTAATGCATTTCAATAATTATTTGCCCTTTATCCACCGCTGTTCCTTTGGTCACTTCAATAGATTTGACGACACCGTCCCCTTCTGCTTTCAATACATTTTCCATTTTCATCGCTTCCAAAATTAATAAAGCATCGCCTTTAGCCACTTCTTGGTCTGGTTTTACCAAAATATCTAAAACTAAGCCAGGCATTGGTGCTTTGACGTTAGTCATTTTTTGCGAACCTGTCGTAGATAAGCCCATTTGTTTGACCAATTGGTCATAACTATCTTCAATCTTAATTTCGTATTTATTACCATTTACTTTAATAGTCATGGTTTTATCATTGAAATTAGCAGTTTCTAATTCGGCTTTGTAAGCTTGTCCATCTTGTAGAATATGGAAGGTTCCGGCTCCTGTTTTTACCATATCTAAAGTAGATAGGTCTTCTTTTTTTAGAGGGAAGGACTGTTCGCCGATGTTGATGTTATAGTTCATTAAATATTATTTTTCATCAAAAAAAACTGGTAGCACAGACTTTAGTCTGTTCTGGATACAGGTCTTTAGACTTGTTGTTTTCTTCTGTTTTTCATTAAACTAAAATGGCTAACCTAAAGGTCAGCGTACCGAACAGACTGAAGTCTGTGCTACCAGTAAAATATTAAAAATCAATTTGTTCTTTTTCAAAATCTTTTAAAGAAGTACCTAGAGTATGTAGATAGTCTTCACCAAATTTATCTATAAAAGCATCTTTTCCTTTTTTAGTAAAATTGGGTAATAATAAAGACCACATGACATTATCCCAACTACCTTTTCTTGCAGGAAAATAAGTTTTAGAAACATGCCAGTAAAATGCGGTAACCCAAATAGATTTGCAAATATTATGATAAGCCCCTGGAGTTGGTTCTTTTTTCATATTTCCAATTTTAATGGAAAAAGAGAACATGGACATTTGAGTTTTGATACTATCCGATTCGATTCTTTGCAGAATATCTTGTACTCTCGAATGCCCGAAAATTTGTTTATCAAAGAAAATAAAAGAGTAAGCTTCTTGAATATCGTGTAAGACTTTGATACTCTTTTTGATAACATTCCAGGAAGGAAATTGCGTGGCTACTACTTGTCCTTGCTTGTATTTTAACCACATTTCTTCTACAATCGCTTCTAAAAGCGCCTCTTTGTCTTTAAAATAATAAGTCAAATTACCTCGACTAATCTTAGCTGCTTGCGCTACTTGGTAAAGCGTTGGTGCGCCGAAACCTAATTCATTAAATTGGATTCTACCTGTTTCTATTATTTTTTCTTTTGTGGTCAAAAAATGGACGTTATTAAAGGTTATGAGCAATTAGTGCGGATAGATTATTTTACTTAGCAACAGTCGCTATTACTAAAGGTTTAGCAAATTTAAAATAATTTTAGTCAAAATTGCTAATTTTTAGTTTATTTTATAAAAAAGGAAAGATTGAATTTGTTCTATTTATTGGGTGCATCTCAAAATGTCGCATTAAAATTAATTGGACCTTAAAAGTAGCTTAGCCCTCTGGTCTGAGTAGCCTTAGCATACCTACTCAGACCAGCCGTCTAAGCTACGAACGACAATTTGAGATGCGCCCTATTTATTTCTTGCGTGAATCACTAGATTAAGTTAAAGGAGAAATATCTTGCGGAATCTATAACTTAAAGGGTAGATTCCGCAAGATATAATTGGATAAGTTGCGGAATCTATCTATTTTTATACAGATTCCGCAACTTATCTATAAAAATATGATTGGTCGAAAAAAAGAAATAGACATACTTAAGAAAGCTTATGATTCAAATAAACCTGAATTAGTAGCAGTAATTGGAAGACGACGAGTTGGAAAGACCTATTTAATTAGAGAATCTTTTAAGCAGCATATTGCTTTTGAATTAGTTGGTTTAAAAGATGGTAAAAAAGAACAGCAACTAAGAAATTTTACTTATAGTTTGAAAGAAGCGGGGGATAAAGAAGCCATTAATAAACCCTTACCCAAAGATTGGTTAGAGGCCTTTTATCGCCTAAAAGAATTTTTGGAAATCTTAGAACCGACAACAGAAAAACGGGTCATTTTTATTGATGAATTACCTTGGATAGCTACCGCCAAATCTGATTTTTTAACAGGTTTTAGTTACTTCTGGAATAGCTATGTTTCCAAATCTAATTTATTAGTGGTGATATGTGGGTCTGCTACGGCTTGGATGATTAAAAAAATCATCAATAATAAAGGGGGCTTACATAATCGAGTTACCAGAAAAATTTTATTAAAACCCTTTTCTTTATCAGAAACAGAAAGCTATTTTGAAGCAAGAAATCTATCCTTCAATCGCTATCAATTAATTCAATTTTATTTGACGATGGGAGGCATTCCACATTATTTAGACCAAGTGGAAAAGGGTAAGAGTGCTATTCAAAATATTGATGATATTTGTTTTCATCCCCTCGGTATGCTGAGAACTGAATTTGATAATTTATACAGTTCCTTGTTTCTGAATCCTCAACGATATGAAGCAATTGTTAATGCTTTGGCAACTACATGGAAAGGATTGAGCCGAATCGAAATTTTAGCCGCAATTAAATTTAAAGACGGAGGTGGAATCACAACAATGTTAAAAGAATTAGAACAATCAGGTTTTATTACCTCTTATGTTCCTTTTAACAAAAAGAAGAAAGAAACCTTATATCGTTTGACAGATAATTATTCCTTGTTTTATTTAAAATATATTAAAGATATTCCAACCAACGAATCTATGAATTGGCAAAGTCTAAGTCAGACTCAAACTTGGAAATCTTGGAGTGGGTATGCTTTTGAAAATATCTGTTTGCAGCATATTGATGAAATTAAAAAAGCACTAGGCATTACAGGGGTGCATACTAGACAATTGAGTTTTCAAACTAAAGCAACAGCGGATAGAGCAGGTACACAAATTGATTTATTGATAGACCGACAGGATAATACCATTTCCTTATGTGAAATTAAATTTTATAAGGAAGAATGGACGTTAGATAAATCAGATGCGGTAAATCTAAGACAGAAACGAGCTATTTTTAAGCAGGTTACAAATACTAAAAAACAGATTTTTATCTGCCTAATTACTACTTATGGCTTGAACGAAAATAAACATAGTGCAGGATTAATTGATAATATATTGACTATGGATGACTTATTTACTTAACTGCCGCTCTATAAACCCTATCATTTTATCTTCAAAAGCTTTCCCCCCAGTATCCCATAAGCCAACATGCCCACCATTTTTAACTAAATAAAATTCCTTATCGACACTTTTTAAATTATCGAAAAGCTGTTGCCCATATTGGTAGGAAATATTTTTATCGGCATCGCCGTGTGCAATGATAATAGGTTGTTCGATATGTTTAACTGCTTCAATTGGTTTGACTTCATTGGGATTAAAGTTGGCAATTTCTCCTGCTCGCTTCAATACCATATTGACCATCGTTTGACTACCAAAACCTCTTAATATTCGCTTTTTATAATCAAAAACGATTTGATGTAAATCGGTAAAAGTGCTTTGGATTAAGCCAAATTGGAGTCGCTTGTCTTTTGCTAATGCCAATAAACTTATTGCTCCTCCCATCGAACTCCCCCAAATACCTACGGGAATATCTGGTTGTTTCAGTTGAATAAAATCAATAATTTTAGAAATATCTGCTTGTTCATAAAAACCGTAGGTACAGAATTTTCCTTCACTTTCTCCATGCGCTCGACTGTCCACCAAAATAGATTCAATGCCTTTTTGGGCTAATTTACTCGCTACCCCAATATAGGATTCTTTACAGCCGCCTATGCCATGTGCAAAAATAATAATGCCTTTTACCCTATCTGTTTTTGAATGCGTCCAATAGCCTTTCAAGTTTAAATTAGGTTCAACTTCGATATTTAAAGTCTGAAAGGTTAAATGAAAATTTTTGGGCGTAATTTCTCCATTAATTTTTACTGGTTTTAATATAAAATAGGGGGCAACAAAATAAATGGCGATAAAATCTAGCACAGCAATTAAGAGGATTGCATAGAGGATATATTTTAGAATTGTCAACATTGATTACAAATTTGCTGTATGATGTTAGATTTTTGATAAATATCATGCCCTTCCTGCTCAAAGATATGATAATCGGTAATGGCTAAATCATCAAACCATTTTTTTGCTGGTTGATACGCATCTATACCGCCATAAAACAACCTGATTTGGCTATTCGGTTTTTCTGTTTCATATCGTAATCGAGTAGCAGAAATGGCATATAAATTTCGGACTTTTAGGCTTGCTAAATTTGCTTTCCATGCAATTGTGCCACCTATACTAAAGGCTAAAATATCGACCTCTTGTGGATAGTTTTTTAATAGATTTTTGACTGCTTTTTCTATTCCTCCATTGACAAATTGTTGATGTAAATTTTCTTGCGTGTAATTGCTAGTATTTATTTTTCCTAATTGACAGCAATCTAGAAATTGAATATCGTATTTAGGTTGGAGCAGAGTAGTATATAGAGGCAAATAGCTTGCTTTTTGGATGCCCCAAAGGTCAGAGAGAATAAGTAATTGTTGCTTCATAAGCACTAAGATACTTGAAACATATGCTCTTCCAAAATTGCTTTTTTAGCTTCTTCGAAAGAAATTTTTTCATACATCCAAAGCGGAAACCATTTACCTGTGTGTCGAAAATAAGCAAGATTGAATTGGTTTTCGTCGTAAAATTCAAGTCTAGCAAGTCCTAAATCAAAATGACCTCTATAATCATCTTCACTTGTTTTAAATTTTTGTTTGATGTAAAAATAATTACCTCGCCAACTACTGAATACATCTATGCAATGACTAAATCGTTGTGGTTCTGGAATAGGTTTTAATTTTTTCTTTAATGCTTCAATAACAGACTCAAACTGTTTACTTATAGCTTCTTTTTGCGCTTTGGTAGCCATTTTAATAAGGTTTTATTTTAAAATAGGGCAGCAATTTTTATATCGCTGCCCTATTTTATTGGTGATTTAACACCGAAAATTAGATTGAATAACGCAATCATAAATCACAGTTCATACATCTTAAATCATAAATCCGTCACGTAAAAATATATGGATTTATGAACTATGATGTATGATTTAAGATTTATGATTTTCTGAACCATTAGTTTGCGACTAATGTCCTGTAGCCGCACCAGCCCCACGAGGAATTCGAATATTCTCTACAATTGCCTGTACTTCTGGAGGAGGAGGAGGCGTCATACTGCAAACGACTAAAGCGACAATCGTATTCAAAATCATTCCTAAAGTACCAATCCCTTCTGGTGTAATACCAAAAATATATTGTTCTGGACGACCGCCACCATATTTGAAAAACCAGATATAAGCACCTGTGAAAACTAAACCTGTGACCATTCCTGCAATAGCACCTTCCATATTCATTCGCTTATAAAAAATACCTAAAATAATAGCCGGGAAGAAAGACGCTGCAGCTAAGCCAAATGCCCAAGCAACTACTTGGGCGACAAAACCGGGCGGATTAACCCCAAAATATCCTGCAATGACGACTGCCACACCAATCGTAATTCTTGCTGCTCGCAATTCACCTTTTTCTGTAATGTCTGGCTTCAACCACTTCTTTAAAATATCGTGAGAAATAGAACTGGAAATTACCAATAATAAACCTGCTGCGGTTGATAAGGCAGAAGCTAATCCTCCTGCTACCACTAAGGCAATAACCCATGCTGGTAACTTTGCTATTTCTGGATTTGCCAATACCATAATGTCATTATCAATCTTCAACTCATTACCTTTCCAACCACTTGGCGTTGCAGTAGCAGCAACGTAAGCTTGATTTTTATCATTATAATATTGAATTTTCCCATCGCCATTTTTATCCTCAAATTTTAATAAACCTGTTTCTTCCCATTTGCCGAACCAACTTGGCATACTCGAATAAGGTTGATTATTAACGGTGTTTAATAAATTGGTTTTGGCAAACGCTGAAATTGCTGGTGCCGTTGTATATAAAATAGCAATTAAAACCAAGGCATAACCTGCAGATTTTCGAGCATCCGCTACTTTTTTTACGGTAAAAAATCGGACAATAACGTGTGGCAATCCTGCTGTTCCCAACATCAAAGCAGCGGTTACGAAAAAGAGGTTAACCTTGCCTGTATTGGAGGTAGTATACTCATCAAAACCGAGGTCGGTTGACAGCATATCGAGTTTGTCCAACAAGTAAGTTCCATCAGATAAAGTCCCTCCCAAACCTAATTGTGGTATAGGATTTCCAACCATTAAAATAGAAATGAAAATAGCAGGAACTAAGTAGGCTACAATTAAAACACAATATTGCGCTACTTGTGTATAAGTGATGCCTTTCATGCCACCTAAAACAGCATAAAACATTACAATCACAATACCTATTAAAATACCTGTCTCAAAATCAACTTCTAAAAATCGAGAGAACGCCACCCCAACGCCTTTCATTTGCCCAACCACATAGGTAAAGGAAATAAATAAGGCACAAATAGCTGCCACTAATCGAGCAGTCTGTGAATAATAACGTTCCCCAATAAAATCAGGGACGGTAAACTTCCCAAATTTCCTCAGATAAGGTGCCAGCAGTAAGGCTAGTAGCACATAACCACCTGTCCAACCCAATAAATATTGCGAGCCTTGATAACCCATAAAAGAAATCAAGCCAGCCATTGATAAAAAGGAAGCCGCAGACATCCAATCGGCTGCTGTTGCCATTCCATTGACAAATGGAGAAACTCCTCCACCTGCTACATAAAATTCAGAAGTAGAACCCGCCCTTGCCCAGATGGCAACGCCAACATAAATGGCAAATGTGATGCCTACGATTATATAAGTCCATTCTCTTACGCCCATAACTTAGTAATTAGTGATTTGTGACTGGTGATTGGTTCGCTTTTGGCGACTTTATGGTTTATCATCAATCTTTTTCGTTTTGAATGTTTTTAGTGATTAGTTAGCTTTTGGTAACTTTAGGATTCATCATCAGCTTTTCCTCTTTTGGAATCTCTTAAATATCGGATGTACCCATTGATTAATTTTAAGCAACTTTCGTATTGCCCTTTTTCTTTTTTCAATAATTCTGTATCGATATATTTTTCGTCGTAAGCGGTAATTAAATGCTCTAATGTTTCTTCTAAAGAGCCTCTAGCAATTCTACAAAATCTGATATTATCTTGGTAATAAAAGCGACCGTGACCTTCTGCTATGTTAGCGGTAATTGACCTAGAGGCATCTAAAATCTGCGCACTAATTAAATATTTTTCATGTTTAGGAAAATATTCTTTTACAATCGCAGAAATTTCTTTTCTAAACTTCCTACATTCTTTATAAACATTCAAATCTGTAAAACTTTTATGACTCATAGTTTTTCATTTAGTAGGAAAGTTTTAGATAATTCCGAAGCCAACTAATCACCAATTACAAGTCACCAATCACCAAATTACTTTTATGACTCATAGTTTCTCATTTAGTAGGAAGGTTTTAGATAGTTCCGAAGCCAACCAATCACAAATCACTAGTCACCAATCACCAAACTACTCCTCGTCTACCCCAAACTCCTTATCCAATTTATTCATGCGATTCACATAAACAAAAATGATAATAATAAAGACATAAATCGCCCCTTGTTGAGCAAACCAAAAGCCCAATTTATAACCACCTAATCTGAAATTATTAAGATAATCGGCGAAGATGATGCCGCAGCCATAAGAAACGAAGAACCAAACAGCTAATAAAACAGCGAGTAAGCGCAGGTTTTTTTTCCAATATTCTTGCAGGTTTTTATCGGACATATTTTATGTTTTTCGATTTGTCTGATTAATAATAAAGCGTGAATATAGAAAATTGTCTTTTTTTAATGGCATTTGAAAGGCAGAAAAAAAATATAAACGATTAATTTTTATAATCAAAAAGTGGTTTAAAATTAAATATTAAAACAATAATTTGTAATTTGGGTGAAATTTTGAGAAAACAAATAACTATGTTAACTACCCAATTAAACTTTGATGAATACGGAAATCTCACACCTTATAAAGTTATAGAAGTTGATTTGGTTACTTTTTTGGATTATTCGGTTTATGAAAAGCGAGGAAATAAGGTACTGGATAAATTTTGGACTTTTTCATTGGAAGATGAAGGGATAGATTCGTATCTTGTTAGAGATTATCCCGAAAACCACCCAAAGTTTGCAGAAACCTTTGGGTATAGAGAAAAATGGTCTAAATTATACACAAGAACACGTGATGAAGCTATAATCAAAGGATTTTTAAAAATAAAATTTGAGAAATAATATGGAAAAGGAAGCTGTAACTAAGAAAGACAAAGTGGCTCCTCAATTATCATTAATTGACACGATTAATGAGATGATAAATATGGCTAAAGCAGGAAATGATGAATTGGGAATTAGACAATATGAACATCTCAAAAAACAATACATCGAAAACCTTTTTAAGATGTTAGAAGAAAATTACCAAATTCCTATTCCAACTATGGGTAAAAAAGCTGCTTAAAATCCTTTTGTAAATCTTAAAATCCTATCATCCTGTTAAAAGAATTCAAATACATCTACCTCTTCCGTCGCTGCGCTAAATCAGAAGCAACCATTATTCTCAAAAGACGCATGTGGAATGCTGCCAAGATTGAAAAGCGCCTGCATCGTTATTTTGATAAATCGAGATTTAGACTCACCAAAAGTGTTTTTCGATTCAAATGGATGCAAATGCATATCAAAATTGGTATTTCTAAAGACCCAACCAAACGCCTAAAATCCGTCAATAACGACTTTTTTAAATCAGGCAATACCGAATGGTTTGCCATGAATATTTTTGAATTATTTTCTGTCTATATTTGGATTTTATGGTTGGCTTATCGCTGGTGGATAGTGGCAGCAGTATTGGGTTTGGCTTGGTATGCTCAACAACAATAGTCTATCGAATACAGTGCTAACTAAGAAAAGTAGATTTAGAAGCGTGGTATAGTATTTTTTCATAATTTGGTGTCTATTTTTGTAAAGATAAAAATTTCAAGAGAATAATCGTATCGTTTTACTAGGTTTGAAATAACGAACAAATACAATAAACTTACGTAAATTGCTTGGAATAAATTTCAAGCTAAAAAATATAAAACCACTTACTTATGAAACCCACATTATTAGTATTAGCGGCTGGAATGGGCAGTCGATATGGCGGCCTCAAACAATTAGATGGAGTTGGACCAAGCGGAGAAACTATCATGGAATTTTCGATTTATGATGCGATTAAAGCAGGTTTTGGCAAGGTCGTTTTTGTAATTAGAAAAAGTTTTGAGCAGGCTTTTAAAGATAAATTTGGAGATAAATTTGAAGGGAAAATTGAAATAGCTTATGCTTTTCAAGAAATCAATTTTGAAGTCCCTGGTATTGATGATATGCCAGAACGAACCAAACCTTGGGGGACAGCACATGCTGTCTTAGCAGCTAAAGACCATATCAACGAACCATTTGCAGTAATTAATGCAGATGATTACTATGGAACGGAGGCTTACCAACTAGTCGGAGATTTTTTACGAGATAAAGCCTCTCCTGAATTATATTCTATGGTTGGTTATATTTTGAGCAACACCATTTCTGACCACGGAGAAGTAAATCGAGGGGTATGTAATACGGACGAACATGGTCATCTTCAAGGAATGACAGAACGAATGGGCGTCGGACGAAAGAAGAATGGGCATATTTATTATACAGAAGATGAGAAACGACATGCTTTGCCAAAAAGTACTTTAGTTTCCATGAATTTATTTGGATTCCATCATTCTTTATTTGACAAGATAGAAGTAGGATTTGAAAAATTTGTTAGGGAGAATTATAAAAACCCAAAATGTGAATACTATATTCCATTAATTATTAATGAGTTAATTAATAACGGAACAATTAAAATGTCTGTTATTCCAACGAATGCGACTTGGTATGGTGTAACTTATCAGGCAGATAGACCAACCGTGGTGGCTGCTTTGAAAGGTTTAGCAGATAAAGGTTATTATGAAAGCCCGCTTTTTTAAGTCTATTTTAGTCGCTTAATAAGCCTAACATCGTCATGAATTTCCCCATATCGGACAGGGAAGTTTGTACAAGGGGATTTGAAGAAAGAATAAAAAATAAATTTTCAGGAGAAACTATTTTTTGTTCACGCTTTGTATCCCCTTTTTGATTTGTTGGAACATTGGGCTACCCGTCTAAAGTTGGACACTCAAGTTTAGGACAGACAACGGAAAATCTATGTTTTCCGACGCTTGGAACAGCGAATATAGATTCGCTGTTGTCGAAAATGCCCAATCTTAGACTGGGAGTCGAACATTGAATCTAAAAAAAATCAAGGCTCATTGCTCGTATTTTAGTTTTTTAGCACTAGATACAAAGCATATTATTTATTTTTTATAAACTTATATTTTTTGTAAAATTTTGATAATGAGTTGATTGTAATAACTTTTTAAAGTAGATTGCAATTGTATTAGTTGTAGCTGGTTAAAACGACTATTTGTGTAATTGAATTTTGATAAGTTAATTATCAATAATAATTAGTTGAAAAAGTCAGAGGTCATAAAACATATTTTTAATTATGTTAATTGATAGTAACTTTTTAAGGAATTTTGGCGTACTACTAAACAGTTTTAAGGTATTAAATACCTAACATCATGCAATAGAAACTGATCTCACATCAAGGCTACACTAAGATACCAAACACTTCAATTCTTTTGAGAATCGGTATATAAAACTTTTCTAAAGTTAGACTCCCTTAGTTCTCGTGCCACTTTACATGTTGATATACCCCGAAATATTGAATTGACTGTTAGAAACACTATTCAAAATAATAAAATAATTTTCGCCAATGGCAAGAGTATTAATCGTCGATGACGAACCAAGTATCAGAAGAACCCTTCGTGAAATTTTAGAATTTGAGAAATATGATGTTGACGAAGCTGGCGACGGCTTGGAATGTCTGGTCAAACTCAAACGAGCGCAATATGATGTGGTGGTAATGGACATTAAGATGCCCAAAATGGATGGGATGGATGCTTTAGAGCGAATTCAATTATTGGCTCCAGATACACCTGTCGTGATGATTTCTGGACATGCTAATATTGATACAGCCGTAGATGCGGTAAAGAAAGGGGCTTTTGATTTTATTTCTAAGCCACCAGATTTAAATAGAATGTTGATTACTTTGCGGAATGCAATGGATAAATCAAGTTTAATTTCTGAGACAAAAGTTTTGCGAAAAAAGGTATCTAAAAGCAAAACACAAGAAATTATTGGTGTTTCTCCTGCAATTGCCAAAGTAAAAGAAGATATAGAAAAAGTAGCGCCTACGGATGCTAGAGTATTGGTCATCGGTCCAAACGGTTCTGGTAAAGAACTAGTAGCTAGATGGATTCACCAAAAAAGCCATCGGGCAACTAGTCCTATTATTGAAGTAAACTGTGCGGCGATTCCTTCTGAGTTGATTGAAAGTGAATTATTTGGACATGAAAAAGGGTCTTTTACTGGAGCGCATAAAAATCGTGTAGGAAAATTTGAGCAAGCTAATGGCGGTTCTATTTTTTTAGATGAAATCGGTGATATGAGCCTGAAAGCTCAAGCGAAAGTTTTGCGAGCTTTGCAAGAAAGTAAAATTACTAGGGTAGGAGGGGATAAAGAAATTAAAGTGGATGTGCGAGTATTAGCGGCAACGAATAAAGATTTAAGAGCAGAAATTGCAGCGGGTAGATTTAGAGAAGATTTATATCACCGACTAGCAGTTATTATCATTGACGTCCCACCATTGAATAATAGACGAGGAGATATTCCTGCTTTAGTTAATCATTTTATTACCCTAATTTGCCAAGAGTATGGAATAGCGATTAAGAAAGCCTCTAAAGAAGCTATGATTGCTTTGCAAAATGTAAATTGGACGGGTAACATTAGAGAGCTAAGGAATGTCGTGGAACGCTTAATTATTTTGAGTGGAGAACAGATTACTGATAAGGATGTCTTTAGTTATGTTATTCCTGCTAGTAGTCAAAAGAACAATAAATTTAAAGAAATCTTCGAACAATTTAATAGTGTTGATGAATTGCAGAAGTTCATTAAAGAAGAATATTCTAATTATAAATCAAACTAATACGAAGTACTCGTAAAATATAAAAAGCCCATCAATGAATTTTGATGGGCTTTTTTTGAAAATTGAAAATTATTTATGTTTTAAACTCTACCGTATTCAGAATATGCTCTAAATACTGCATTAATTCTCGTTTTTTCTTACTAGGTTCGAAGATAAATCCATCCAATAAATAGAGTTCATTATTGTCTGGATTATGAATTAGATAACTGATAAATGGACCACCCATGTAATCATTTTTTAGTTCCCAAATTCCTTTGGCTTCGACGGCAAAATAATCGTTGAAATCTACATTCTTCACAAACATGGGTAAGTCTACATCATTAATCAACATATAGGAATCAGGTATGTCAGAAGAAACATATTTTTTAGTAATGGTATCTCTTAATGCCTTAATTCCTTGATAACTTAGTTGTTCTTTGGCAGTATAAGGCATTTTGTGTAGAATAATATTGCTACTAAACTCTTTCGTCATTTTACGAAGCCACATCGTATTTTCTTCTTTTAGTGCAATAAAATAATCCGCTGGAATTTTTAATTGAACCCCCATTGTTGAATCCACACTTGCTTGTGTTCTTCTACTTTCCCCACCAGCATAAATATTAGCAGCGATTAATTCTTCATCATTTTCTTTGATACGCTTGAGAATGGTCGAATAATTATTCTTAATATTAGCTAATAAATTTTCTTGATTAGTACCGTACATAAAGACATTTAACTGTCCGTAAGCATACTTATCCTTTTTCTGAATATTGCCATAGCCCTTTCCTTCTGTTGCGGTACGAATTCTTTCTGGACCAACGTCGTCTCCCATTAATTTAGCAGTTTCTGAAGACTTATCGTTCATATCTCCTAAATAGATATAGGTACGTAATTCTTTCCGAATAGGGTCTTTCTCTAGGTCTAAAGGCGTAAAATGTTTTAAATCTAAAATTGGCTCAGGTTGAGGTAAAATGAGGAATGCTGAAGAAAAGTAGAATCGAAAAGTATCGCCAACGGCACCTTCCCAAACATCTTTATCTGCAATGACGACTACATGATTCGCCTTGCCAAAGGCATTGGCTTTAGCAGAAAGGCGGGTTCTCGCCTCTTCTGTACAGCTAGTGCTGATAAAAGCGGCAATTGCTAAAGCAAATAACCCTTTCCAGAAAGTAGAATAATTTATTTTGTGTGATAGTTCCATATAAGTATTTATGCTTTTTACTGTAAGGCTGCGCTTAATCAATGATTTTAGCCGCTTAGGAATGGAATAAAAATAACGATTACTTTTACTAATATTTCATTCCTTACAGGATGTAAGGGGCGAGGAAAATAATAACCTACCAGCCTGGCGGATTCTTTTTACTTTTAGCTGCGTTAAAATTATTCAACGTAGCAACGGCTATGCTGAATAATTTTGCCTTGCTAAAAGAAAAAATAACCTCGTCAGTTCTGGTA
>JBGCFJ010000153.1:0-14350 GCA_045106885.1 Saprospiraceae bacterium | reverse complement strand
CAAATCTTCGCCATCTTTTCTTTTATTAAAAAACTTAATACCTCCACCAGCAAAGAAATCTACATCCGAATCCATTAATTCCCTTGCTATTTGTTCTTGCATTCTTCTTGACCGCACGTGTGCATAAAAAGAGGCAGGTGTGGCGTGGGTAATAGAAGAGGTAGAAACAACTCCTGTACTTAAACCTTTTTGAGATAAAATCTCCAAAATAGTTTCGACTGCCTGTGTATCTTTATCTACGCCAATTGCGCCATTATAAGACTTCACGCCTGCAGAAAATGCAGTTGCCCCTGCTGCGGAATCGGTAATTTTAGCACCGATAGGCGTATTTTGATGCAAACCAATTTCCTTGAATCGAAGAAAGTTTGATTTTTTATCATTAAAATAAAAACTAGTAGATACTTGGGTCAATCCCATGCCATCCCCAATTAATAAGATAATATTTTTAGGTTTTTGTCCGTCAGGAATGACCCGTGCAGATTTTTGTACCGTATTATTACAAGCATTCGTTAGCAAGAAATTAATTAGTAATAAAAATAAGCCGACTTTCTTCATTGCTACCATCAATTTAATTTAGTTAGTTAACTAGAAAACTCAAGTTGCGGAGAATTGGTATAAACTGGTAGTAAAGCCTTCAGGCTTTCCTGTCCAAGGCCTTTAGGCCTGTCCATTTACGCAAATCCGACCTAAAGGTCGGTGACGGGAAAGCCTGAAGGCTTTGCTACCAGTTGTCTGCAACTTAAATTAGAAATTCAAATTTCAAAAACACAAAGGTAAAATTTGAAGCGGTAATACAATTAATATATAGCCGCCTTTGTTTAAAATTTATCGTTTTTTCATTAAATGTGGGTCAAAATAGGGCATTTTGTTGATGTGGCTAGGGAGAATGCCTATTTTCGTGCGCTCAAATTGACAAGTTTTGTCTATAAATTACTATATGATTATGAAGAAAATATTTACTATACAATTTTTTTTATTAGGCCTATTATTACCAACACTTTTATTTAGTCAAGCAAAACGACCTAAAATTGGCTATGCATTTGGTGGTGGTGGAGCAAAAGGGATTGCTGAAATTGGCGTATTGCGAGTATTAGAAGAAGCAGGTATTCGACCAGATTATATTACAGGAACGAGTATTGGAAGTATCGTTGGTGGGTTATATGCCATTGGTTATTCTGTAGAAGATTTAGAAAAATTATCCAATGAAATAGACTGGAATTATTATTTTAATGATGAATTGAATCGAACGGATTTGCCCATTGGAGAGCGATTAATTTCGGATAGGTACCAATTAAAATTAAATATTGAAAATGGGGCTATCAAGTTACCAGGAGGATTTGTGCAAGGACAAAAAGTAGGCTTATTATTGTCTCAACTAACGTTGCCTGCTCATGGAATCAATAATTTTGATGAATTTGATATTCCTTTTCGTTGTGTGGCAGCCGATTTTGAAACAGGCGAACCTGTAGTGTTAGGGAAAGGGTCTTTGGCAAAATCTATTCGAGCCAGTATGTCTATTCCTTCTGTTTTTGAACCGATTGAAATTGATGGCAAATTATTGGTAGATGGTGGTATCGTTCGGAATTTACCGGTGCAAGAAGTAATTGAAATGGGCGCAGATATTGTGATTGCGATTGATGTAACGAGTCCATTGTATAAGAAGGATGAGTTATCTTCTTTTGTGACGGTTTTAGAACAATCAGGTAGTTATCGACTCGCTACTTCTGTAGAGGAATCTAAGAAATTAGCAGATATTTTTATCCATCCAGAAATTGATGAATTTGGTGCTTTAGATTTTGATAATAATGATACCTTAATGGCAAGAGGGGAAGCAGCAGCGAGAGCAAAATTACCTGAAATTTTAGCCTTATTAGCCAATAACCGCCAAGAAGTACTCCGTCCTAGAGGTATTACGATTCCAGAATCTTATAATATTGACAATATTTATGTCAAAGGAACTTCCGAAGCAAGTCGTCAATTATCGGATAAAATTGTGAATACTCAAACCAAAAAAGGCTTTTCTGTTCAAAAAGTAGAAGAACGGATTAAGGTTTTATTTGGTAGTAATTATATCAAAGATGCTTATTACGAAGTCATCGAAGGAGAAGAAGGAATCTATGAATTAGACATTGATGCGAATTTAGAAAGTGGCAAGTACATGCAGCTGAGTGCAAATTATGATAGTGATTTAAAAGCGGGTTTATTAGTTAATGGAACTTATCGAAGTCGAGGTTTACGAGCGGCAAAATTAAGCGCAGATTTAAAGTTGTCGGAACATCCGCTAATCCTAGCAGAATATTTAGTACACTCTAATGCAAAAGCTAATTTAGGCTTAGACTTGACTTTAAAACTCAATCATTATCCTGCTTTTTATTATGATGAAGATGGTGATTTGGACGAATCCTTTAAAATGACCCATTACAGTGCTAATATGGAAGTATTTACCACATTTGGTCAACATTCCAAATTAGGTGGAGGAGTTGGTATCGAACGCTATACCCAACGATTGAAATTATTCGAAGGAGACACCAAAGATTTAGAATTAAATCAAGCCATTGCCACACTTGGATTTTTAAGAGACAATCAAGATAGAGTCTTATTTCCTACCAAAGGGTCTTATCTATCACTAGATGGTAAGTTTGCTTTTGCGGGTAATTTAGAAGAAAGTATAGTGAATAACACGACATCATTAGGTGATTTTAATAAATTTGCCCGTTTCCAATTTAGAAAGGTTTTTCCTGTAAGTCCACAATTTGCGGTTGAGTGGTATAATGATGCAGGTTGGATAGATTTTGAAGTAGACAATTACTTGAATCTTTTTTACTTAGGTCGGTCTGTTCCAGAAGAATTAACCCATGTTGAATTTATTGGATTAGACTACGCAGAGTTAGCGGTAACCGCTTATGCTTTCGCTGGTATTAAATTACGACTAGCACCAAAGCCAAATATTTTTGCTGCTGCTATTTTCAATTATGGTCGATTTAAAGCCAATTCTTTTTTACAAGTGATTGAAGAAGAAACCGTTCCAAGTGAAGCTATTAATGGTAAAATGATTGGTGTTGGTGGAGAATTTGGTTTTATTACCCCTTTAGGGCCAGGGCGATTTACTGCGGAGTATAATACAGAACAGAAACGAGCTAATTTTAGTTTGCATTTAGGGTATGCTTTTTAATGTCCTCTAACAAGTTGTGGTAAAAAAAGATGTTAGGGAAAACGAAAGAAATAACCTACGTAAATTCGTGGGGTTGGATAATTCGTGGGGAAAATTAGTAGCGAAATTTCCCACGAATTATACAAGCCCACGAATTATTTTTTAAAACATATAGTATTTGTTGCGTAGGTTATTTTTTGCCAAACCCCTTAGTCCACTTTTGTCACATTGCTTAATAACTTTATACAAAGAAGTAAACTATACTCGTCAAAAGAAACTCTGTGGACTCTATGAACTCTGTACCTCCGTGGTGAAAATAAATTCCACTCATACATACAGGTTGGTAATTTGAACAGTTAAGCAAAAATCTGATAAACCACAAAAGCCCCCAAATAAGCCAAACCTGTCATAAATACAAATTGAATAATTGGCCATTTCCAGCCACCTGTTTCTCGCTTAACGACTGCCAAAGTACTCATACACATCATGGCAAAAATATAGAAAACGAGTAGTGATAAAGAAGTAGCAAAATTATAAGTTGGTTTACCTGTTAAAGGGTTCACTTCTTTAGCCATTCTATCTCTAATTGTGCCTTCATCGTCTGCACTGCCAATGCTGTAAATAGTAGCCATTGTGCCAATGAAAACTTCTCTAGCAGCTAAGGAAGTAATTAACGCAATTCCAATTTTCCAATCATAGCCCAATGGACGAATAGCGGGTTCAATAAATTTACCTAAATGACCTGCATAAGAAGCTTCGATTTGTTTGCCAGCGACTAAGTCCGCTGTTTCGGCTTCGTTCATATTACTTTGGGTAGCAATAGTGATTGCTTCTTGTTCCGCCAATTCCATTTTATTGTTAGGGCCATAAGAAGCCAAGACCCATAAAACGATGGAAATGACAAAAATGACTTTACCTGCCTCAATGACAAAAGTTTTTACTTTTTCATAAACCGTAAATAAAACGTTTTTAAAGACAGGTTTACGGTATTCAGGCAGTTCCAGCATTAAGAAACTACGCTCTTCTGTTTTTAATATTTTTTTGAACACCCAAGCCGAACCTAAAGCAGCTAGAATACTCACCAAATATAAACCCATAAAAGCGATGCCTTGTTGATTAAAAATACCCCAAATTGTAGCAGAAGGTACAACAAAACCAATCAAAACCGTATAAACAGGAATCCTAGCAGAACAAGAAATAAAAGGAGCGACTAAAATGGTAATTAATCGTTCTTTCCAGTTACTAATTGTTCGAGTAGACATCACCGCAGGAATAGCACAAGCACCACTAGAGACTAAGGCTACAATACTCCGTCCGTTCATACCAAAACGTTGCATCAGATTGTCAAACATAAAAACAGCTCTCGCCATATAGCCTACTTCTTCCAAGATACTAATCAATAAAAATAGGATGGCAATTTGAGGGATAAATATCAAAATACCGCCCAAACCTGCAATAATGCCATCGGTCAATAAACTTCGATACCAAGTATCTGGTAGAATTCCGTTGACCACATCCGTCAAGCTGGCAAAACCTGCCTCAATCATATCCATAGGATAACTCGACCAAGCATAAATAGCTTGAAAAGTGACTAACATTAAAACAAAAAAGATAATTGGGCCCCAGAATCGGTGCGTCACTACATTATCAATCTTTTCCGTGAGGGTGATTTTATTCGTTTCCGTCCGCTGAATTGCCTTTTTGAGCATGGGCGTAAAACGGTCAAAACGTTGCATGACTTCTCGGACCTGGTTGGCTAAACGATTAAAATTTTTATCCTTAACTAAAGTACTGATTTCGCTCCGTTTATCCGAAGGTAAAAAAGTCAATCTAGAAGCATTTTGTGCCCATAATAATGCCTGAAAAGGATTGTTTAGTTGATGAGTGTTCTGTAGAGCATGACTAATTTCTTTTTCTACCTCAGAAAACTGATAAAAAGGTTTCGGAGCAACAAAGGGTTGACTAACCAATTGATTTAAAGCGGCTTTCAATTGAGCAAAATTTTCCCCCAAACGACCACTAATCGCAACAGTCGGTACCTTGAATGCTTTGGCTATCGCAGCTGTATCATATTGCAGATTTTGTTCCGCTGCGGCATCTGACATATTCAAGGCTAGTACCATTGGGATTCCCAAATCTTTCACCTGAGAAAAGAGCAAAAAATGCTTTTCTAATTGGGTGACATCCGCAATGTACAAAATAGCATCAGGGTAGTATTCATCAGCTGGGTTAGCGAGAATATTTAAAACCACCCTTTCATCTTGAGAAGTAGGGTAGAGGTTATAAGTACCAGGTAAGTCAATTAACGTAGCAACTTTGCCATTGGCTAAGGATAATTGACCTAACTTCTTATCAACAGTGACACCAGGAAAGTTACCAATTTTTTGGCGCAATCCAGTCAATTGATTGAAGACAGTCGATTTGCCACAATTAGGATTTCCCAATAAGGCAATCGTTAAAGTTTTGGTAGACGGCGTTTTTAGTTCAGCACTATGCATGCAGCTTCTGTATTTCTAATAGCAAATTGTTGGTGGTCGGCTTTAATGTAAATGGCACCGCCAAAAGGGGCTTTTCTGATACATTTCACAGAACTTCCAGGTAAAATACCCATAGACATCATCTTGCAGGCAGTTGCTTCATCCGAAAAAGAATGAATGATACCACTTTTCCCTGGTTCTAATGTGTTTAATGCCACCATAAATTTGCAGTGTTTTTATTTAGACTCAATTAAAATAAGAACGTAAAAGTAGGATAAAATTTTATTTGTACTAAGAGAAAAGTCAGTTTTTTTGAAGGGATATTGCATTTAGGAGTTAATGATGACTTTTTAAGGAGGTTTGAACTGGAATAATTATTGCTTCTTATATTACTTCTCTCCTTTTTTATTCCCTTTTTTACTAAATTTTTTACCCTTTGAGATTATCGTTATCTAACTATATCAAATTCCTACTCCTAATATAGAAATTTTAACGACTCGAACTAATGAAGTATATCTTAACGATAAAATAATAAGGCTTAGCAGTTGTTTAATTCCAAAAATAGTAGCACTAGAAAAATGATTCAAATAATCCCAATAAAGCACTTAGCAAGTTCAGATTTTGAAGACTTTATTACCTTTGTGTTAGCACAAGATGCGACCACTTTAGAGACTATAAAAGACGATTGGACTTTAGGAGATTCTTCGTTTTTAAATTTAAATGAAGGACTTTTTTTAGTCCTAAAAGAAGGGAAAGTCATTGGATTTGGTAGCGTCCTTAAATCCCCTGATGTCCCACTGACTGCGGGAATCACCTTGGCCAATCATTGTCATATTATTCCAGCCGAACGCCGAAAAGGCTATGGCAATCAGTTATTCCGACATTTACGTCAATTTGCCCAAATTCATTTTGACTTCCTTCAACTAAAAGAAACTTGCCCTTTATATCATCGCACGGGAGGGATGATTGATTTAGAGTATTAGCATGGAGCTTGGGGCGAGGGGCAAAGGCAGAGGTAATTGGTGCTAGTGGTTTAATTTTAATTTTAAATTTCAATAACAATAACAATGGCAATATCAACCTCAATGGCAATTTCAATCGAAACGTGAGCCATATTTTGGAGGAGTTGTGAATTTGGAGTCCGTTTTTTGCCAAAATTGAGATTGATATTGTCATTGAAGTTGACATTATAAAAAATAGCTACCTGCCTAAAGTTGGACACTCAAGTTTAGAATAGACAACGGAAAACCTATATTTTCCGACGCTTGGAGCAGCGAATATTTGTCCAAAATGTCCAATCTTAGATGGGGTAGCCTAATATCATGGGGTAATCGAAAATTACCCCGTGATTGCGACCAATTTTTTGCCTTTTAGCCTAAAAAAACAAACAATTAGTAGAATTTATTAACACTTCTATCAAACAAAATCCTAAAATTGTGGTAAGTACCTAGATATTAAGCAATTCATCATGAAATTGGTCGATTATTTGATAACAAATACTAGTAGTTAGCTTATAAAAGGTCGGAAACAAGCACATAGATGAATAATCTATGCCTCATTATATCCACCGTCAAACAAATTAAATGCCACCAATCGTATTTCTCATATTATCCTTTATTGCCGTTTTTTCGGTTACGGCTTTAGCGATTTACTTGCTCTATCAATTACTGACCAATTTTCAACCTGGAAAAAGTCGAGTCTTAGCCGATTTTAGAAAAATGCGGACAGAAATCAAAGAATGGAGTGACCAACTAGTACCTTGGAATAAGGAGGAAATGAGTCTCTTATCTTTACGTCAGGTGAATCAACAGATAAAAAGAGGTATGACTAAGACGGCAAAAGGCATTTTCACTTCTATTTATCATGAACCATTAGTAGTCTATAGTTATCGTCGGTATATTTCGGCTAAGGAAAATGCGATTTTATACGCTCGAACTTCTCAAAATGAATTTGCTTTTCGGATTAAAAAGAAAGGCATTGATGTAAATATTGACGGGCAATATGCAGGCGTTTTAAAAGAAAATGGTGGACTTTATGGTGGTCGAAGAAATAGGTTATTAGCTCGAATTAATCGAGACGATGAATTAAAATTACATCCAATTGTGATTGGCGATAAAGAAGTGGCAAGTGTGCAAAATCCGACCAAAACAGATAAGCATAACCCAAGAGCTTTTCAGTTTTTACAACCAATGGAAAGTAAAGAAGAAAAAATATTTATGGCATTGGCGGTATTAGAAATCGTGCAAGAGTCTTTGAAAGAAGAGTTTTAATTATTCCGTCGCCCCTCTATCAAATCGTCGTTTTTTCCGACTTCTCTTATTAGTAATCACGCCTTTCGCAAATTGATAATTAAAAGAGATATACCCAATTCTAGATTCTCGCTTTCGTAGCGAATATTCCTCAAAACCATCGCCAAAAAGGATAGATTCAGATTGGTATCTGAAAAATGGTTAACAATGGAAACGATGACCTTACAATAACTAATCAAGCATTAGGAGGTGACCCTAAACCAGGCATTAACAAGCAATTTGGTGTAATTTACCAATTACCAAATGGTAAAGTCCAAGCTCGATGTGCTATTGGAGGGCAGAAGATTGATTTAGTGTAATAAAAATACTTTTAGTTTGTTGTTCTTAAAAAGAGCGCAAATTAAAAAATAATAAAAGCTCAGCTAATGCTTAATTGATTAGTTAGACTTTTATTATTATTATTCGATAAAATAATATCTATTTATTTTTACCAGAAAATTAGGATAATATTTTATTTTAACTGTATATTTACGTCGCTACTTACTAAGAATAAATAGGGTTCTTGTTAAAAGAAATATTTATTCGCTTACTTACAAAATACACTTTCCACATTACAGTTTAAAAATTTAATCACAGAACACATTACTATTTTTGATAATTGCTATTGACACTTACAATATATTAGCTGCGATGCAATATTATAAATTTAAAAGTGTTCGGACAGGTTTAGTTTGGAATATTAAAAGGTTGTTTGAATAGTGAATGCATTATTTGTTGAGCTAACAAGCCTATTTTTTAAGTTTTAATTAATTACTTGTCTGAGCACTTATTTTGATGATTTATTTACTTAAAACTATGAACAAACATTTATGCTCTTTTGGAAAGTGTGCATTAATGATGACTATTATTTTACTAATAGCCTCGAATTTAATAGCACAAAATTTTTCGGTTTCCAATTTACAAGGAGAAAATTTAACAAGCCCTACTTCGCTTCAATTTGGCCCAGATGACCGCTTATATGTAGCGCAACAGAATGGTTTGATTTTAGCCTATACGATTCAACGAAATACGAATACCAATTACCAAATTATTGCTACGGAAACCATTAGTAACATTAAGCAAATTCAGAACCACGAAGATGATGGAAGCATTAGCCCTGATGATATTGAAAATATTGACGACCGACAAGTAACAGGTTTATTGGTAACGGGTTCTGCCAATAATATTATTATTTATGTAGGTTCTAGCGACCCGCGAATTGGAGGGGGGAGTAGTAAAGGAGATGTAGATTTAGATACTAATTCTGGTATGATTTCTAGATTGACTAAATCAGGAAATAGTTGGCAACGCTTGGATTTAGTTAGAGGTTTGCCTCGGTCGGAGGAAAATCATGCGAATAATGGCATGCAATTAAAAGGAAATTTATTATATGTAGCGCAAGGTGGAAATACCAACGCAGGAGCACCCTCTAATAACTTTGCTTTTTCTACAGAATATGCGCTTTCTGGAGCCATCTTAACCGTCAATATTCCTGCCATTGATGCCATGCCGACTAAAACAGCGTCAGATGGAAGCCAATATAAATATGACTTACCAACATTAGATGACCCGACTAGACCTAATCAAAATGGACAAGATATTGGCGACCCTTTTGGTGGAAATGATGGTTTGAATCAAGCCAAAGTGGTACCTGGTGGACCTGTACAAATATATGCAACTGGTTTTCGAAACATTTACGATGTTTTATGGACAGCAGACAATAGATTATATACTTGGGATAATGGACCCAATGGTGGTTGGGGGGGGCATCCCGCCAATGAAGGCTTCGGCACGGCCACTAATAATTGGGTGCCAGGCGAACCTGGGTCAAATGGATCAGGTCCAAATGATGGGCAAGTCAATAACCAAGATGGATTACATTTAGTTGGCAATAATAATTATTACGGAGGCCATCCCAATCCGATTCGAGCTAACCCAAATGGAGCTGGCCTTTTTTATCACGATGCTAGTCTAGGATCAGGTGGAAATGTAGGTGTTTGGCGAACGACGACAGGCGGCGCAAATCCACTACCACAAGATTGGCCGCCCGTACCTAGTAATTTAGCGAATCCAATAGAAGGAGATTACCAAAACCCTGGGGTGAGTGACCAATCTATTTATACCGTTAATAATTCGACCAATGGATTGGCAGAGTATACGGCTTCCAATTTTAATAATTCGATGAAAGGCAATCTATTAGCGGCTTCTTTTAAAGGACCACTTTACCGAGTACAGCGGAATAATAGCGGAGGGATTAATAATAATAGTTCCGTCACCACCTTAGCTGAAAACTTTGGTGCGTTACCTTTAGATGTAATTGCACAGGGCGATAATGACCCTTTCCCAGGGACAATTTGGGTCGCCAACTTAGGAAGTGATAATATTAGTGTTTTTGAACCACAAGATTTTGGTGGTTGTGGCGGTGGTAATAATAGCGATGACGAAGATGGTGACCAATATACCAATAATGATGAATTAGCCAATGGGACGGACCCCTGTAATGCGGCGAGTATGCCAGCGGATTTTGATAAATCTTTTATCGGCGGATTTTTGGTATCCAACCTCAATGACCCTGATGATGATGACGATGGTATTAATGATAATGTAGATGCTTTTGTTTGGGATGCCCAAAATGGAGGGACGACCAATATTCCAGTCGATTACCCTTTACTAAATGCCGACCCAGGGTTTGGTTTTTTTGGATTAGGTTTTACAGGATTAATGAGTAATGGAAGTACCAATTATCTAGATTTGATTCAAGAGGAAGACAATAGTGATACAGAAATTATTGCGGGTGGGGCAGTAGGGTTATTGACTTTTAATAAGGTCCCTAAAGGCGACCCTTACACCATAAATAATACCCAACAAAATGGCTTTCAGTTTGGGCTAAATGTCAACCAGAACACCCAACCTTTTGTTTATGAAGGCCGCTTATTAGGCCCGATTTTTATCAGCATTCCACAACAATATCAATCTGCTGGTATTTTCATTGGAACGGGGGACCAATCTAATTATTTAAAAGTAGTGGTGAATGGAAATGGCCCAACTACGGGCATTCAAATTTTGTATGAAGAAGCAGATGTTATTACAAGTAATCAACAAATCAATATCAATAATATTGGGTTTGAGGCAGAGATTCGGCTTTTGATACAGGTCACTCCAGCGACAGGGCAAGTGCAAGTCCAATATGCAACAGGAAATGGAACGCCTCAAAATATTGGGCAGCCTGTTCAATTACAAGGCAATGTCTTAAATACCCTACAAAGCAATCAAAGTTTAGCGATAGGTATTATTAATACCTCAATTAGTTCAACTTCCACTTTCAATGCAACTTATGATAATTTGAGTGTTAAATTTAGTGGGAATACACCGCCGCCGCCTTCAAACACGGGTAACTGGGTGAATATTGATAATGGCACATCCTGTAGTAGTTTTGGACAACCAGGTAGTTGTGCACAAGGGAGACATGAAGCCGCTTATGTACAAGTTGGTAATAAATTTTACTTAGTGGGCGGTCGAGAAAACGATAGTAATGTAAACATTTATGACCCAGCAACCTATAGTTGGACCGTTGGAGCAGATGCGCCTTTTCCAGTACATCATGTGCAAGCTTTGGCGTATGACGGGTTGATTTATATGGTAGGTGCTTTTCAAGATAATAATTTCCCAACAGAAAACCCTAATCCTAATATTGTTATTTATGACCCTTTGGCAGATAAATGGTTAACTGGACCAGCTATTCCTAATAATCGACTCAGAGGGTCAATGGGGGCAGTTGTGTATCAAGATAAAATTTATGTGGTCAATGGATTGACTAACGGGCATACAAGCGGTTGGGTAAATTGGTTTGATGTATTTGACCCAAGAACGAATCAGTGGTCAACCTTACCTAATTCGCCTAGGGCGAGAGACCATTTTCACGCGGCAGTAATCGGAGATAAATTATATGTAGCAGGTGGTCGAAGAAGTGGGCAACAAAACACCTTTTTACCAACAGTAGGGGAGGTTGACATTTTTAATTTTCAAACCAATAGTTGGTCAACCTTACCCAATAATATTCCAACCCAAAGAGCAGCTTCTACCACCGCAGTTTTAGGCAATGAATTAATCATTATTGGTGGGGAACAAAGTAGTGGTTTAGCCAATAATCAAACAGAAGCCTTAAATGTCAATACCAATAATTGGCGAACCTTGGCGCCAATGTTACAAGGTAGACATGGCACACAAGCGATTGTCAATAATAATGGCATTTATGTAGCAAGTGGTAGTCCCAATGTAGGCGGTGGTTTTACTCGAACTCAAGAAGCTTTCTTCTTTGGTAATCAAACTACACCAATTGGAAATGCCATCACGGCATCTACTTTAACAACCTCAGTAAGTACATTAAATTTTACAAATAATAATACGACCCAAAATTTAACGCTGACCAATACCAATGGCACACAAGCGATTTTGATTGAGGGAATTAGTGATAATAGTAACGCTTTTAGTACGAACATTGCAGAAGGTTTACCGCTGCATTTACGACCAGGTGAAAGCGTTACCGTTGCGGTCAGTTTTTCTTCTGGTAATAATGCAAGTGGTCAATTAACCATCCAACATACGGGGAATAATGCCCCTACTTCGACGGTTAATCTAACAACTTCAGATACCCCTCCGCCCCCTCCTCCAGGTGGGACTGTTACCGAAAATTGCAATGGGAATACGATTGAACATGGGAATGGAACAATTAAATTAATCAGCGGAGGCGCCGCATTTTTCTTTAAAATCTTAGATGAGAATTGGCAATTCATTGATAATTGTGGGTATAACTGTGGCAATTCTTTTACCGTAAATGGATTGCAACAGGGAAAATATAGAGTGTTTTTTGAAGACAGCAATTATCAACCTATCTGTGATAAATTGATAACCTTAGGTAGCGGAGGAAATAACGACCCTGATAATGATGGCGACGGCGTTCCTCAGTCTCAGGATTGTAATGATAATGACCCTAATTTGACGATTGTTGGGGCCAGTTGTAATGATGGAAACGCCAATACGACCAATGATGTGGTGCAAAGCAATTGTACTTGTGCGGGGACAACAACAGGCGGTGGCGGTGTAGTGAATGAAGATTGCGGAGGTAATACTATTTCACATGGAAATGGAACGATTACTTTAACCAGTGGAGGAGGAGCAGCCTTCTTTAAAATCTTAGAGGAGAATTGGCAATTCATTGATAATTGTGGGTATAACTGTGGTAATTCTTTTACCGTAAGTGGATTGCAACAGGGGAAATATAGAGTCTTTTTTGAAGACAGCAATTACCAAGCAATCTGTGATAAATTGATAACCTTAGGTAGCGGAGGAAATCCACCGCCGCCACCAACTAGCAATGCTATTTATATCAATGCTGGAGGCCCTGCGGTTAATATAGGGGGCATTAATTGGGGGGCGGACCAATATTCAGCAGGAGGAAGTGCTTTTAGTGCAGGTGTGGCAATTGCGAATACAACTAGTGATGCGATTTACCAATCAGAACGTTTTGCAGGAGGGAATGTCAGTTATAATGTGCCCGTAGCCAATGGGACTTACGAAGTACAATTACATTTTGCGGAAATCTTTTTTGTTGGCGGAAGTGGAGGTACAGGAAAACGAGTATTCAATATCAGCTTAGAAGGGCAAAATGTCTTAAATAATTATGACATTAATGCAGTCACAGGCGCAAACGTATCAACAGCGAATGTGCAAACTTTCAACACAACTGTAAACGACGGCACTTTAAATATTAACTTAAATGGCATTGTACAAAATCCTAAAATTTCCGCAATTGCCATTATTCCAGCCAGTAGCAATAGAAGCAATGTCAGTCAATTTGAGGCTTTTGCTGTAAAAGGAAGAAAAGTCCGACTAAATTGGGTGTATCCACAACTCAATCAACCCTTACACTATGAAATAGAACATGCGGTAGACAAAAACGAATATCAATTGCTAGGAACTATAGCAGCCGAATCAACGATTGATGTTGAAGCCTACGGTCTGTTGCATGAACAACCAAGTACAGGAGAAAATAGCTACCAAATAAAAGTAGTTTTTCCTGGAGGTGCTTATCAATATATCGACCCCGAAATGGTAGCATTTGCTGAAATAGAGGAATTATTAACAGTTTTCCCAAATCCAACCAATGGACAGTTATTTGTAGATTTAACTAAATATAGTGGAGCCGCAGTTCAATTAAAAATGCTAAATATAAATGGAGTAGAAATACTTAATCGAGTATTAACACCAGACCATCCTAATATAGAAGAACTCGACATCAGTCTGTTTGAGAATGGATTTTATATGATTCAAGCAAAAGCAGAAGGAAGGCGATTAGTCTCTCAAAAAGTAATGCTATTAAGGCAGTATTAATAACAACTATGGTAATTTAAAACTGCCTAAATGAAAAAAAGGAG
>JBGCFJ010000152.1:0-2021 GCA_045106885.1 Saprospiraceae bacterium | reverse complement strand
CCCGTAACCACCAAATTTATTTGGTAGGTTCATAAATTACTGACAGTCAATATTTTGAATCAGCCAAATAAATTTGGCGATTACGTTAGACACGCAAAGCACAAGTTTACGGACAGACTCTAATTAGTGCATCATTCTTTTTAAAGAAAAAAGCAATTGAATAATGGGAATTATCCATTGGCTTTTTCAAACCGAGACTGTTCAAATAACTGTGTTTAGGCAAAATTTTAGCATTGAAAATCAAGGCTTTACTGCTTACTGCCACTGCTGACTGTCTACTGTCTTCAAACCCACTGTTCAACCTTCTTCCTACCTTGCTCTGTCAATTCATTTAAAGAAACACCCGCTACTTTATATCGAGCTACTAATCCACCTGCAATTAATTCATCCAAAACAGCAATCAGGTATTTTCGATTTTTTAAAGTGGATTTCTCTTGAATAGCTTTAATACTTAATCCTTCTTTAGTAGCTATCAATACCGCTATTACTTTAGTCCTTGCAACAGATAATCTATAGGTTTGAGGAATATTTATTAGGGGAACATCCATGCTAGTCCCTGCTAATTCCCCTTCAAAAACACTTACTTTTTCTAATAATTGAATGATTAATTGACTGCGAATTCGCTGATAATCTGGTTGTCCAATCGTCGTATTTCGTGCCATTTCTGCTACTTCATAATATTTGCTAGACAGCGCTATTACCTCATTCACATGAGCAGGCGATTCAGCTTGGGCATAGCTTAACAGTAAATCTACGGCTTCTTTTAGTTGAGCTTTTGCCACCCACTCTTTTATTTTTTTTAATTGTTCTTTTGCTGTCATGTTTTATTATTTAACCGATTAATCAACACGTCTTATTTATCAGGCTTAAAATTACAGAAATTATCTATGACTTAAACATGTTAAAGAATCGAAAAAAAAGAATATCTTCACCCATTAAATATTATTTTTTTGTATTATATGTCTAAATTTTTCAAATTCACAAAACCTATTATTATATGAAAATCATCAAACTGTTTACACTTGGCTTATTGTTAGTAATTAGCCTCATCTTTAGCTGTACTACTACTGCCCCCGTTGTCTCTGATACAAGACCTATCAAAGAACCACATTTTGACCCAATGCCACCACCGCCACCTGTAAGCACTTTGAGTCCGCTCATCCCAATGGATGACCGTGTCCGAACAGGACAGTTGACCAATGGCTTAAAATATTTTATTCAAAAAAATGGAAAGCCCGAAAATCGAGCAGAATTGCGCCTAGCTATCAATGCAGGTTCGATGCAAGAAGATGACGACCAATTAGGCTTAGCACATTTTGTAGAACACATGGCTTTTAATGGTAGTACAAATTTTAAAAAGAATGAATTAGTAGATTATTTAGAATCGGTAGGTACTCGATTTGGCCCAGATTTGAATGCTTATACTAGTTTTGATGAAACGGTCTATATGTTGCAAGTTCGGACGGATGACCAAGAAAAGATGCTTAAAGGATTACTCGTTTTAGAAGATTGGGCGGGTGGTCTTGATTTTGATAATACAGAAATTGATAAAGAAAGAGGGGTGGTCATCTCTGAATGGAGAAGTCGATTGAGTCCAGACCAGCGCATGCAACAAAAGTATTTCCCCATTAAATACAAAAACTCTCGATATGCGACTCGTTTGCCCATTGGTTCTCCTGACATTATCAATAATGCAGCTTATGACGTGGTTAAACGATTTTATGAAGATTGGTATCGACCTGATTTAATGGCCCTTATTGTCGTCGGAGATGTGGATGTAGACCAAATGGAAACCGAAATCAAGGCTCGATTTAGCAAATTAGTCAACCCTAAAGTGCCAAGAGCAAAAGAAAAATATGAGGTACCAGGACATAAAGAAACCTTAGTATCTATCAATTCTGATAAAGAAGCTTCTTTTACCAGAGTAGAGTTAATGTATAAACACCAAGGCAAAAAAATGAGGTCGGAAATGGATTTTCGCCGCCAATTGTCGCATAGTTTATATAATGCGATGCTGAATG
>JBGCFJ010000151.1:0-5874 GCA_045106885.1 Saprospiraceae bacterium | reverse complement strand
GTTGGCCATTATTTGTTCCCTAATCTACTTACTTGTGACACATTTTAAAATCGTATTGACTTTATCTGTTATTTTTCTTTTCACTAGCAATATGTCTCAGGCTACTGCTAATGACAAAGTATATTCCAATTTACTTTGTCAAACATCAATAGTAACTTTAATCTCTCCAATTAGTACTAAAACGAGGCTTCCTAAAATAGTAATTCCTAAAACCAAACAACGCAGATTAAAGAGTTATCGCAATTATTCTAAAATGAATCGAAAACGAAAATTAGGACTATCTGAAAATAAGTTTGCCGTCAAAGATTAAATTTTTTATATCATTATTCGAATTAGTTGATTATATTTACCTAATCGAAGGAGCACCTAATATTAATTACCCAACTATGAAGAAAATAACCTTTTTATTACTAGCCGCTACTTTTCTATTCCAATGGTTTGTGCCGCTTAACATGATTATGCAGCAAGAAACCATTCTTAAAGAAGGCACTCCCTTTAAATTTAAAACCCAACCTATTGACCCGAATGACCCTTTTCGAGGTAAATTTGTTGTGCTGAATTATAAAGCGAATAGATTTGATGTTTCAGATGGTCAGCAATGGACGCGTGGCGAACTTGTTTTTGTAAGAATACAAAACGATGCGAATGGTTTTGCTGAAGTTGCTAGTCTTGAAAAAGTAGCGCCTATTGAGGATAACCAATACGTTAAAGCTACTATTAATCGGGTCTGGGGCGACAATCCTGTTCAGGTAAGTGTCCGCTACCCTTTTGAACGGTTTTATATGGAAGAGACTAAAGCGCCTAAGGCAGAAGCTATGTTTCGGGATTTATGGCGCGATTCTTCGACAACTGTTTATGGCTTGGTGGTTGTGCATCAGGGGGCAGCTGCTTTGGAGGATGTATTGGTGGATGGGGTTTCTATTTCGGATGCTGTTTTGGAAGTATCAGAATAAGGGTTGCCTTTAATACTTTTGTGTCCCAACGGATTTTGTTACAGAATCCGTTGGGAATTTCAAAAATCCGCCGCCTTTTCAAAACAAATAGTCTCCTTACTCAAAGGATGCCGAAACTCAATCCACTCCGCATGCAAACACAACCGCTCCCCTTTCACCCCATACAAATCATCTCCAACAATAGGCGTATTCAAACCCAAGGGATGCGCCGCATGCACTCGCAGTTGATGCGTCCGACCAGTTATCGGAAAAAAATGAATCCGAGTTTTACCAGCCTTACGTTCGATTACCTTCCATTCTGTTTTTGCATTTTTGCCATGCTCATAACAAACCAACTGTTGGGGGCGATTATCCAAATCAACCCGTAGCGGCAATTCAATCACCCCTTCATCCGCTTCCACAATACCATCTAACAAAGCCACATAGCGTTTTTTGACAAAGCGATGGATAAACTGATATTGTAAGTATTTATGCGTTTTCTCCGATTTGGCAATCAGCATCAAACCAGAAGTTGACATGTCCAAACGATGAACTATGAGTGGTCCCGTTGCTTTAGGATACTTATCTTTAATACGTTGATAAACAGAATCTTGGATATTTTTCCCTGGGACAGACAAGAACTCAGCAGGTTTATGAACAACTAGTAAAGGCCTATCTTCATAGATAATTCCCAACTCTTTTCCTTCCGCTGGATTGGTGAGCATTGGATTTTCATCTACGTCCAAGCCCTGTAATATATGTCCTAAAATAGGTTCACATTTTCCTCGGCAAGCAGGATAAAAATGCCCATGTCGGCGAACTTCTGATTTAGGCGATTGTCCCCACCAGAATTCTGCCATCGCAATTGGTTTCAGCTGATGTAAAAAAGCATAATGCAACAATTTAGGGGCAGCACATTCACCTGCACCTGCGGGTGGAATTTTACGAGATGTAGGTGCAAAAATATCGAGTAAACTTTTAGTTATTCCAGTCGCATTTAAAAAAGTATACTGCTCGAATAGTTGTCTCTGTAAACCATTAGATTTGGTCTTTCTAGCTTCTTTTAATTCATTGATAGGTGCGGCTAATTCGGCAAATTTTGCTTCATTATCGGCTAACCGCTGTTTCCAATACTTCTTTAAGTCTTTCCAATAAAAATGCGCTTTGATACTCGCTTGGCTCAGTTCATGGTCAAGAGCTTGATAGGCTGCTTCGGACAATTCCGCTTTTGCGGTCTGACGGCGCTCTTTTCGCTCTTTTTTATCAATTCGCATCTTTTCTCTTCCTTCTTTTAACCTCAGAATGGATAGTTTTTTATCCGCATCATAAACCGTTTTAAATGCTTGATAGGCTGGATTGGCTTCTAAAAGTTGTAATTGCCTTGTCATCTCATTAACCTCCAATTCTCCTACTCTAAAAAAACTGCCATCTGTCAACATATCAAAAACAGGCGGCACAAATTTATCATGGTGATTCCCATTGGCTAATTTGCCAGAAAACGCTGCTAAATAGCCCAATTGGCCTACTTGATTCTGCACCACTAAAACACCAAACATTTTACCAATAACTAAACCTTCTTTGTTTGGAACAATACCAAAATTATGCTGCCATTCAGTTTGGGTTTCCAAGTGTTGCTGTAATTCTTTTGTAGCCAACAGGCAAAGTGGATGTGGTTCGTAATAGAAGGGAAAGGTGAACCGTTCGGGTAACGTAAAGTTCTCCGTTGTTTGTTGGAAGGCAATAAAACAGTTTGCTGTGGCAGCTATCATTCAATTATTTTTTAGTCCGCAAAGTTACAACTTTCCTGTAGTGTAAAATATATTATTGTCTAAGTACTTCTGTTTTAGATTAAAATCCCGTAATTTGTAAAAAAATCAAATTATATGGCATTCATAGATGCATTAAATAATCCAATTACAAGAGAAATTCAAAAGGATTATAATAGAGCTATTGCTCAAAAAATTCGTAATCGACTTCAACAATTAGAAAACGCGAATGAGAAAGATAAAAAAAGATGGATATGGGAACTGCTTCAAAATGCTAATGATACTGTAACAAAAAATGAAACTGTTGATATAGAAATTATTGTTGGTAATAATTTAGTAGAATTTAGACATAATGGAGGCTATTTTTCTCCAAGAAATATTACTAATCTGGTTCATCAAATTTCTTCAAAGGAAGGACAAGACAATATTGGACGCTTTGGAACTGGTTTCTTAACGACACATACTTTATCAAGAATCGTAGAAGTATCAGGAATTTATACAGAAGAAAACACCTATTATAGCTTTAAAATCCATTTAGATAGAACTGGTCATACTGAACCTGAGTTAGTTAAATGTATAGAAAAAACATGGGAGACTTTTGACAATGAGCTATTGACAAAGAAACCTTTAGAAAGAGTATGGACTAGTTTTAAATATCTAAAACCAAACATAAATATTGCTAAAAATACCATTACAAACATGGATTATCTCAGACCGCTGGTTGCTTAATCATATAGTAAAAATTATTGAAAATCAGAAAAATATTGTATCGTTTAATAGCCTTATTGGTTTTAACAATTTAGAGGATGGTATCTCTTGGCTCAATGATTTTTTCATTTTTTGTATTAGGTTTTCAAAAACGACCTATTTATCAGAACATAAAGTTTATCCCAATCAATTAGGTGACTTTTCTTATAAAACTACACTTTATAAGGACGAAAATATCGCCGAAGAATTAAAAGATGTCCTAGAGAATTTAGATAAAGCACTATCAACTCAAGATAAAAAGGGGTGGCGACATTTATTACTAGACAAAAAAATTACAGCCTTTGAAAATGTTCCTCAAAATAATAAATTTCGTAATAAAACTACACAGGATATATCTGATGAAATTAATAAAAAAATTCCAAGCCTCAAAATTCATTCTACTAATTCTCTAAAGGCTACTATTTTCCATTTAGTTACCCTTGCTAAGTCAGAAAACACACACCAAAGAAAATTATGGGAATATTTACGAACCTTCTATTTTGACGAAGTACCTCCGCAAATTAAAATTATTGATAATGCGGCTGATTTTGATTGGAAATCTTGTTTTTTATGGTGTATAGAGCGACTAATGAAAGATATTACCGCACTAAAATACGTAGATGAACTAGCTGATAAATTACGGGGAAATATCAAGGTCTTAGATTGGTTACATGATGTAGTAGCATTTATTCAAGAAGAGGAAGATTATAAAAAATTACTAGATGGAGAGGAATATGCCATTATTCCCAACCAAAATAGAAGTTTCCAAATAAAAAACCGCCTTTGGATTGATAATGAAATTAATGAGGATTTAAAACAAATTATACAATTATTAAATCCAGATTGGTTAGACGACTTACCTAGCATTTTTTTAACATTACCAAGAAATAGAGAACGAAACACGCTAGATGCTGCCGTTGAAGTCAACCGTATTTTTAGAAATTACAAAGGGGATACTCAAAAACATGAGTATGTAAAAGCATTTAGAATAGTATCTAATTGGATGGATAAACAGGAATTATCCTTTATTCATCAGCATATAGATTGGATACATCGTCAAAAAGCAGAGATCGCTTTATCGTTACTAGGAAGTGACAGAGAGAAAGATGAAGTATTCCAAATTATTGAGAGTGGAAAAGCCCCTTTATTATCAAAAATTGCCAATAATGAAAACTTTAGTTGAACTAAATGCGCTTATTGATAATCCAGAAAAAGTTAAAGTATTTTTGAATAATATTAATACACCAACAAGTATAAAAAACAACTTATTAGCTTCTCAATCTGTTGAAGCAACCATTAAGCAAAAAACGAATAACAAAATAAATTCTTTAGATGAATTAATTAGTGAATTTAACAGCCTAAAAAATTTATTAGAACAAAGTAAGAAAACACAACATCATACTCGACCTGCTTTTATCGCAAGAACAGCGCACAAAAACAATACAAAAGACTTAGAGGCTATTAAGCGCTCCAATGAAATAGCTAGAATGCGCATTAGAGCACACTTGAAAACAGTAAAGGAAAATGGAATAAATGTATATGATGTTGGAAGTTGGACTAAAACAACTAATACAATTATTGAGAATATTAAGAAAAATGGAATCTCTATTGGTTTAGTAACAAAGGGTGCAGATAATGGTATCGCCTACTTTAATAGCGCAGAAAGAGAATTTTTAGCAGATACTAAAAAATTCACCGAACTATGGGTTCATAGTAATGGAGAAGTATTTCAAATAACTTTAGGCGAAATTCTAAAAAATTGGAGTAAACAAGGTATCAAAACAAATATGTTTGACCTAAATTAATTAGTATGAGAATCGAAAATATAGAAATACAAAATTTCAAAAGCATAGGCTCACAGACTTTTTTTTTCAATGATGTAAATGTTCTAATTGGTGCAAATGCATCTGGAAAATCAAACTTTATACAAGTTTTTGAATTTTTAAAATCTATCAAGAAAAATGGAATACAAGAAGCAGTAGTTAATTTGGGAGGTATTAAAAAGATTATAAATTTTAATTCAGATACTCAACGTGTTAAGATTAGAATAGAAATAAATCCTAAGGTACGTTCTATTATTCGTTCAGAAATAGAGCTTTCAAATAAAAAATTAATTAAAAATACAAATAAAATAATCTATGAAATTGTTTTAAGAGCAACAAAACAAAATAATTTTGATTTCAAGGAAACACTCACTTTTTATCAGTACTTTTCCATTAATACTTTTCAAGAAGAGACCCTTGGTACTGAAATCGAACAACATGGCAAAATATTTCAATATGGTATCATTAAAGAATTTAATGGGGCATTTAGATTAATAGACCCTGAACCTTCAGCTGAAACTTTTCTATATATTGACTTTGAAACTAAGGAAGAAGCAAATTATAGTTTTGAATTTGCAGCCCCCCTTAGCTTAAAAATGATTGAAG